>DASSTH010000281.1:0-11960 GCA_035708025.1 Nakamurella sp.
GGCGCCGGGTCCGTCGGGGCGTGGCGCCGGGCGTGGCGCCGGGCGCGGCGCCGGGCGTGGCGCCGTCAGTGTCTCCGTCAATGGCGCGCAGTTCCCGCAGCCGGGTGAGCAGGTCGGTCCGCTCCCGGCCGCGCCAGCGCAGGATGCCGAAGGGGTCGGAGTCGAACGATTCGGCCAGCAGGTAGAAGGTCGCGGCGAGGTGCTTGCACGGCACGACCGGGTCGGGGCAACTGCAGTGCAGGTCCAGCTCGGCCAGTTCGGCCGGGAACAGCGTGGCGCCGCACCGCGCGACCGCCTCCTCCAGTTCCGGCGGCACCTCGCCGGCCAGCAGGGCGGCGCTGTGCACCGCCTGCGCGGCGAGTTCGGTCTCCAGCCGGCGCCAGGTGTCGGGTGCGAACGGCGGCAGGCCGATCCGGACCCGGTAGGGCTGCGGCCGGGAGCCCTGCACGGTCGCCTGTACCAGGCCGGCGCCGATCTCCAGCGACAGCACCTGCCCTGCCCGCGCGTACGCGCGTCCCCGGGTGAGCCGGGTGCCCAGCGCGAACGACTCCAGCACCGTGATGAACCGCCGCGACCACCAGCTCGACCCGATGGAGCCGCGGGTGCTGCGTGCCCGGATGCCGCCGGTCACCCGGATGGGGCGGGTCGGCTCGCGGGTCCACCACTCGCTCACGCCGTCACCGCCTCCCGGTTCAGCGCCACCAGTTCGCGCAGTTGGGAGGTGGTCAGATCGGTCAGCCAGTCCTCGCCGGAGCCGACGATGCGGGCGGCCAGCCCGCGCTTGTCCCGGATCATGGCCGCGATCCGCTCCTCCAGCGTGCCGGCGGTGACCAGCTTGCGAACCTGCACCGCCTTGCGCTGCCCGATCCGGTACGCCCGGTCGGTGGCCTGGTCCTCCACCGCGGGGTTCCACCACCGGTCCACGTGCACCACGTGGTTGGCGGCGGTGAGCGTCAGCCCGGTGCCGCCCGCCTTCAGGGACAGCACCAGCAGCGCCGGCGAGCCGCTGCCGCCGGCCTGGAACCGCTGCACCATCCGGTCGCGCTCGGCGCGGGAAACCCCGCCGTGCAGCAGCAGCACCTCGCGGCCGAACCGCCCGGCCAGATGCGAGCGCAGCAGCGAGCCGAACTCGGCGTATTGGGTGAACAGCAGCGCCTTCTCCTGGGCGGACAGGATCTCGTCCACGATGTCCTCGACCAGCGCCAGCTTGCCCGATCTCCCGGCCAGCGGCGAGGAGTCCCGCAGGAAGTGCGCCGGGTGGTTGCACACCTGCTTGAGCTTGGTCATGGTGGCCAGGATCAGCCCGCGGCGGCCGATGCCCTCCGCCTGGTCGATCTTGGCGAGCATGTCGTCCACCACCGCCTGGTACAGCGAGGCCTGCTCGGCGGTCAGGTTGCACATCACCTCCATCTCCAGCTTCTCCGGCAGGTCGGCGATGATCGATTTGTCGGTCTTCAGCCGGCGCAGCACGAACGCGGAGGTGAACCGGCGTAGCCGGTCGGCGGCCTGCTCGTCCCCGTGTCGCTCGATCGGGACGGCGTAGCGGGTGCGGAACTGCGCGGCGGTGCCGAGGATGCCGGGGTTGGTGAAGTCCAGGATCGACCACAGGTCCGCCAGCCGGTTCTCCACCGGGGTTCCGGTGAGCGCCAGCTTGGTCCTGGCCGGCAGCCGGCGCAGCGCTGCGGACTGCTTGGCGGCCGCGTTCTTGATCGCCTGGGCCTCGTCCAGCACCACCCGGCGCCACGGCACGGCGGCCAGCGCCACGGCATCCCGGGCGGCGATCGCGTAGGTGGTGATTACCAGGTCGGTGCCGGACAGGGTGGCGGCGAGGTCGTCGCCGCGGCGCCGGGCGACGCCGTGGTGCACGTAGACCCGCAGGTCGGGGGTGAACCGCTCGGCCTCCCGCTGCCAGTTGCTGACCACGGACATCGGGCAGACCAGCAGGGTGGGACCGGCGCCGTCCGCCGGGCCTCGGTCCGCAGCCCCCTGCTCCGCCGCCCGGTGCTCGGCCGCCGCGGGCTCCGCAGCACCGTGCTCCGCCGGACCGTGCTCCGCAGTGCCGCGGCCCGCCGGTCCGTGCTCCGCAGCGCCGCGGCCCGCCGGTCCGTGCTCCGCCGCGCCGGCCGCGATGAGTGCCAGCATCTGCACGGTCTTGCCCAGCCCCATGTCGTCGGCCAGGATGCCGCCGAGTCCGACCCCGTCCAGGAACGCCAGCCAGTCCAGCCCGCGCTGCTGGTAGGGACGCAGCCGGCCGTGGAACCCGCTGGGCGTGGGCAGCTCGGTGAGCGTCCGGTCGGCGGGCTCGGCCAGCAGCCGGCCCAGCCAGCCGTCCGCGACCACCTCGGTCACCGGCACGCCGTCCGGGGTGGGATCGGTACCGGCCGCGATCCGCAGCACCTCGCCGACCCCGATGGTGCCGCGCCGGTCGAGCGCCGCCAGCCCGGCGGCGATCCGCTGCTGGTCGACCTCCACCCAGTGGCCGCGCATGCGCACCAGCGGTGCCTTGAGCGCGGCGAGCTCCTTCAGTTCGCGTTCGCTGAGTGCCTGCCCGCCGAGGGCCAGCTCGTAGCTGAACTCCGCCAGCGCCGAACCGGTCAGCCCGGCGCTGCCGGCCACGACACCGGGCTGCGCGGGCGTCGACGCCCGCAGCCGCAGTCCGAGCCGGCCGGGTGGGGCGGTCCACCACGACGGCAGCTGTACGCCGAACCCGGCCGCGCTCAGCCGCGGTGCTGCCGTGGCCAGGAATCGGTGCGCGCCGGCGGTGTCCATCTCCAGGGCCCGGGGGCGGGCCTGTCGCAGGGCGCGCTTGAGATCCGGATACAGCCGGGCGGCCCGGCCCAGCTCGGCCAGGAAAGTCTCCTGTGGGTCGTCCACCAGCCGGGCGAGCGCCCGCAGCGGGCCGCGGCTGCGCCACACCGCGTCGGCCTCCACCAGCAGGCTGGACTCGTCCGCGGCCTGGACCAGGAACTGCACGGTCCACGGTGGTTCGGAGCCGTCCTCGGGCTGCGCGGCGGGTTCGGCGCCGTCGCCGGGATGCGTGGCGGGTGGGGCGCTGCCGCCGGGCGGCGTGGCCGGTTCCGCGCGGTGCGACCGGACCGCAGGCAGTTCCGATGGTTCGACCAGCCGGAAGCAGGCCCGGATCGCGCCGCCCGTGGCGTCCCGCAGCCAGCCGTCCAGCTCGGCGGCCAGCCGGTCGACAGCGGCCGGATCGGCAGCGATCCGCGGATCGCCGCCGGTGAGCGCGGCCAACCAGGCTGCCACCGCGGGCGAGGCGGATGCGGCGGGCCTCGGCCGGCGCCCGGTTCCGGCTCCGGCCAGCAGCCGCCGGGCGGCTAGGTCGGTCAGCTCGTCCAGCATGGCGGCGAGCGGGTGCGGTCCCGCCGTGCCGGGGGACGGGCCGACATCCGGGGTGGTCGGGCCGGGTGGCATCGCGGCGAGCAGCGCGGGCGGGAGGGCCACCGCCAACCGGCGGATGGCGACGGTGTCCGGCCCGGCGGGCAGCGGCCGCCAGCGAGCCTGCCGGTCCTGGACCACCGGCAGTACCCGGCCGCGGCGCACCAGGTCCTCGGCGAGCCGGGCCACGGCAGCCGCGGCGCCGACCGAGGCGGACAGCGCCACCCCGTCCGGCGTCGGGCCAGCGGTCAATCGCAGCAACAGGGCCGAATCGGTCGCCAGGGTGGGCACACGCCACGGTGATCTGGCCGCGGCCGGCGCCGCCCGCCGGCCGGCGGTGCCGCTGACCGCACTCGCGTCGGGCCCGGGAACGGCGTCGTCGGGGCCGTCCGGGCGCTCGTCCGGCCAGGTCTCCGCGGTCGGCGGCGGCTGGTCCCTGATGAGTTCCGGTGACGCCATCGGTCCGCCGTCGCCGTCCGGCAGCCACACGGTCGTGGCATCAGACGCGGCGCCGGCCGGCGGCAGCCCCACCGCGGCGGCTATCACGTCGGCGGGTGCGGCGAACGGGTGCGGCGGGTCGGCGGGACGGCGCCCCCGCCGGGGCGCGGGCGCCGCTGGTAGTCGGGAGTCCTCGGCCCACAGCCGCAGCGAGCGACCGGCTCCACTCGCCCACAGGGCATGTACGACCAGCATGGACTGCGATCAGGACGTGGCGACCGGGTCGCTGGCCGGTTCTATCGGCGGACCGGTCCGGCGTCGCCGCCGCAGGACCACGACGGTGACGATCCCGACCGCCAGCGCCACGGCGCAACCGACGACGGTCCACCGCGGTACCGGGTTCAGCGCGAACCAGGCGGTCACCGCGGCGAGCCCCACGGTGGCGTAGATGGCGGCCCAGGCGGCGCATCCGGGGAGCATCGCGAGGGTGTAGCGGCCCCACCGCATCCGGGTGAGCCCGGCGGCGGCGTTGACCACCGTCTGGAATCCGACGGTGAGGAAGGAGATGGTGACCACCGGCAGGCCCCACCGGTTGAGCGCATCGATCGCCCTGGTCAACCGCGGGCTGGTCAGCCGCCCGGCCAGCCGGGTGTGCAGGGCACCGGTGACGACGCCCCGACCGGCCCAGTAGGTGGCCTGCGCTCGCAGGAAGACGATGCCGAGCAGGACGGCGAAGGCGATGACGAATGGGCGCCCCTCGAGCCAGCTCGGCACGGTGGCACCTCCCTCACCGGCGGCGGGTGCGCGCGCCGGGTCGTCACAACGGGTCCGGGCGGGCCGGGTGGCCGGCGGATCCCGCCGCCGAGTCTAGGTGGCCGGACCGGTCGACCCACGGTGTCTGACGTCGGCCGTCCCAGGTCAGTGGCCGTCGTCCGATGGCCGGCCGGACGGGTCGATTACCGGTGCCGAACGCCGGCCAGCTCAGGTCAGCCGCCGTCCTCCAGCCGGAACAGCATCAGCGGTCCGGTATCGGGATCGGGCGGCTGCGCCGGGGCGTCCACGTCGACCGGCACCCGCACGGCGGTGCCGTTGGGGTGCAGGAAGAGCAGGAGCCCGGTGACGGGCGCCGGAGTCGCGGCACGCAACGCCGTCGCGTAGGCGGCCAGTTGCGGACGGTAGTAGCCGGCCCGGGCCGGCAGCGCCGGTGCGGGCACCGCGTCCGTCTTGTAGTCCACGATCACCAGTGAGCCGTCGTCCTCGCGGTACAGCAGGTCGACGATGCCCTCCAGGACGGTGCCGTCGGGCTGAGTGGTGGCCACCCAGGTCTCCCGCCAGTGCGGGCGGGCGGCCGCCCGCGCCACCACCGGCGAGGACAGCGCCGATTCCACGAGGCCCGACACCACATCGGCGTATTCCGGTACGCCCTCGGCCAGGCACTGGGCCGCCACGACCTCCCGCCGGCCGGCGCGGTCGCCCCCGGTGAGGCCGACCGACTGCAGCACGGCGTGCACCGCCCGCCCGACGGCGGTGCCGTACCGGCCCTTGGTCCACGGCGGCAACTCCAGGTCGCGTGGACCTTTCGCGGTGCCGGCGACGGCCTCGGCTTCGACGTCGGCGTCGGGGGCCGTCCCGGGCTGACCGCCGGCCGCTGTGCCGGGCTGGTCGCCGGGCGGGACGCCGCTGGCAGCCCCGGACGGCAGGCCGAACCGCGCCGCATCCACGTCCTCGCCGCCGCCGGCCGCCCCGTCACCGCCGTCACCCTGCGTGCCGTCGGGACCGGCCGAGCCGGCCGGGCCCTGGACGGCGAAGACCACCGCCGGGTCGGTGCCCTCCAGACCGGAAGCGCTGACCGCGGCGGGCCGCCGGCTGGCATCCCGGGCGGCGGTGACACCGGCCAGCCAGGTGTCCCAGTCCGGCGGCGGGCCGACGTCCGGTGCCCGGCGGCCGCGGTGCACGGCGGGCGGCTCGGCCGGCAGCGCGGTGGCGCCGGGGGCTGCCAGGGCACCGGCGTCGACCAGCAGCTGCGCGTTGGTGCGGGTGGTGGCGTTCTCGCCGACCGGCTTGCGATGCAGCGACACCACCAGGTGGTCGCGTGCCCGGGTGGCCGCCACGTACAGCAGCCGCCGCCGCTCCAGGGCGTCCATCTGCTCGTCCACCGGCGCCGCCGTCTGGAAGTCGTTGGTCTCCAGATACTTGGACAGCTTGATCTCGTAACCGCCCGATGACGGCCACAGCAGCCGCACCCCGGGCCGGTTCTGCGGCACCGAGCTCATGCCGGACAGCACCACCATGGGGAACTCCAGCCCCTTAGCGGCGTGCACCGTCATGATTCGCACCGCATCGACGTCGGTCTCGGGCAGGATCGCCTCGGCGACCCGGGACGTCTCGTCGGCCTGCCGGGCGGCCCACGCCAGGTATGCGCGCAGCCCGCCCCGTTCGGTCTCCGACCAGGCCCGGGCCTGGTCGATGACGAACCGCAGCCGCCGCCAGGAGTCCCGGGCGCGTGGCCGGTCGGCGGCGACCTCGAGCATCCGCCGGTCGGTGACCAGCGCCGTCAGCACCTGGCTGGGCGTCATCCAGCGCACCCGGTGGTGCAGCGCACGCAGGTAGTCGATGGCGTCCCCGGCGGCGGAGCCGGCCAGCGGCTCCGGCGTGGGTGCCTGAACGCTGAACGAGCCGCCGCCGCTGCGCCAGGCCCACAGGTCGTCGTCCCCGCAGCCGAACAGCGGCGAGCGCAGCGCCGTCACACAGGCGAGCTGATCGGTGGGGTCGGCCAGTACCCGGGCGGCGGCCATCAGGTCGCGCACCTCCTGCGCCTGGTAGACCAGCGAGCTGGACTCCGCGCGGTAGCCGATGCCCGCGTCGTCCAGGGCGTCCTGCAGGAACGGCAGTGACGTCCGGGACGGCACCAGCACCGCTATGTCGGCCAGCTCGACCGGTCGCCAGCCGCCCCGGCCGGCGTCCGCGGCCCGGTCCCAGACCGTCCACCGCTCGCCGAGCGCCCGGGCGATCACCGCGGCCACGTCCGCCGCCTCCCGCTCACGCAACTGGGCGGCGTTCGGCTTGTCCTGGTGCGCGTCGGCGCCGAGCAGCACCACCTGCGGCCCGCTGCCCGCCGCGCTGCGGAAGGTGTCCAGCGGCTGGAACTCCGGCTGGGCCTCCGGCTCCGGCTGGATCAGCTCGCCGAAGACCGCGTTGATCCAGTCCAGCACCGCACCCACGGTGCGGAAGTTGGTGGTCAGCGACACCGTCTCGCCCAGGTGCTGCTGCGCCTGCAGGTAGGTGGCGATGCTGGCCCGCCGGAACCGGTAGATGGACTGCTTCGGGTCGCCGACCACGAACAGCGAACCGGGCGGCACCCCGATGTCCCGCCAGTCCGGGGCGTCGGCCGCGGCGCCCCCGGCGATCCGCTCCGCCAGCTCGATCTGGATCGGGTCGGTGTCCTGGAACTCATCCAGCAGCAGCACCCGGAACCGGCGTTGCAGCGCGGCCCGCACATCGGCGCGGGAGCTCAGCAGCCGGCGGGCCAGCACCAGCAGGTCGTGGAACTCCAGCCGGCCCTCGGCGGCGCGCTCATCCGCGGCGGCCAGCACCCGGGTGGCGATCCAGTGCGCCAGCGGCCGCAGGGTGGCCTCGGCGAACCGGGCGGCCAGCGCCGCCACTTCTGCCTGCCACTCCTGGCAGGACTGCCTCAGTCCCGGCAGGTCCCGCCAGTTGCCGGCCCGCCCGTAGGACCACTTCAGGGTGGCCGCGGCGATCAGTGCGGCGTGGCGTTCGGCGTCGTCCCGGGCGGCGGTGGCCTGCTCCACCCAGTCCCGCAGCAGCACCAGTTTGTCCAGGAACTTGTCGGCGTCGTCGCTGCATTCGTCGGCGCGTGCCGCCAGCTGCTCGGCCCGCCGCACCACGTCGGTGGTGGAAGGCAGGTCGACCGACGGCGGGCCGCCCGGCAGCACCCGGTCCTCGATGAGGTCCCAGTTCGCGCCGAACGCCCGGGCCAGCGACCGCAGGTCGTCCAACGACAGTCCCGCCCCCATCGCCATCAGCAGCGGCTCGGACAGCTGCCGGTCGTCCAGCAACTCGCGCTGCATCACCGACCACCGCTCGTCGAAGGCCACCGACGAGGCGACCTCGTCCAGCACCTCGACCAGCGGCGGCAGCCCGGCCTCGATCGGGTGCAGACCCAGGATCCGCTGGGCGAACGAATGCAGCGTGCCGATGGCCGCGGAGTCCAGGTCCTCCAGCGCCTGGGCCGCGCGCCGTTCCCGCTCCGACCGGCCGTCCCCGCCCGCGTCCGGATCACCGTCCGATGCCCGGCGTTCCCGCCGTTCGGTGCGCCAGGGCCGCTCGAACTCCGCGCGCAGCCGGTCGCGCAACTCGGCTCCGGCCTTCTCGGTGAAGGTGACGGCGGCGATCGCGGACAGCGGCACGCCGTCGGTGAGCACCAGGGTGCTGACCCGGTCCACCAGCGACTTGGTCTTGCCCGAGCCGGCGCCCGCCTCCACGAACAACGTCGAGCCGGTGTCCTCGGCGATCCGGGTGCGGGCCGCGGCGTCCGGCAGCACCGGGCCGGTGGTAGCCGTCACGACCTCTCCCCCGAGTCGTCGTCACCGCCGGTGGACCCGGCCGCCGCCGGGTCGACCAGCGCCAGCAACTCGGCCAGTGCCGGGTCGTGTCGCTTGCTGCGCCACCGATCCCGCAGCTCGGTGTAACCGATCCCGTCCGGGTTGCAGTACTCGCACTGCACCCAGCGGAAGTCGTCGTCCTCCGGCGGCTTCGGCGGGAACAGCCCCGCCGCGATCGACGTCACCAGGATTTGCAGCGTCCTGCCGTACTCCGCCTCCACGTGCTGGTCCAGCGGCAGCTCGATGCGCTTGCCGCGGTCCTTGCGGACGAACCAGTACTGGGCACGCACGTCGCCGCTGCCGAACCGCTCACGGGCGGCGTGCGCGTACACCGGCAACTGCAGCCGGGTGCCGCCGACCACCGGATCCTCCGGCGAGATCTGCTGGTAGCGCTTCCTGCTGCCGGTCTTGATGTCGGTCACCAACAGCGTGCCGGTCCGGGTGCGGTCCACCTTGTCGGCGCTGCCCACCATCAGCACCCGCCCGCCTCCGGGCAGCGGCACCGCCACCGGCGGTGCGCCGTCCTTGCCGAACGTCAACTCGCTGGCCACCACCGCCGCGTCGAGTTCCGCGCGCCATTCGTCGTCGTCGGTCAGCATGTTCTGCAGGTCGGCCAGGATGCGCCGGCGCTCCTGCTCCCACAGCCGCGGATGACCGGTCAACCCCTTGCCCTCGAACTCCGCGGCGACCTGCGAGGCGATGTCGGCGAGCAGCGCGCGGTGTCGGTCGCTCCACGGCCGGCCGAATCCGGGCAGATCGCCGTCGCAGGCGCGCACCAGCAGGTCCATGCACCGGTGGATGAACGTGCCGATGTCGGTCGCGCTGATGGTGATGGTGGCCTCCGGCTGTTCCAGCGGTTCCACCCGCAGCAGCCGGCGGACGAAGTAGGCGTGCGGGCATTCGGCGTAGGACTCCAGGGCGGTGGGCGAGACCCGGCGCTCCTGCGCGGCGTAGTCCGGCAGGCCGGTCACGCCGGCAAGGTTGCCGTCGAACCTGGTCAGCGCCGCGCCGGCGCGCTCGCCGATCATCGTCACCGCCGCGGTCAGCGCCGGGTCCGCCAGCCGTTGGCCGGCGACGACCGCGCGGATCCGCCAGTCCTGTTCCGTCGCCAGCTGACTCGACTGCAGCAGCTCGGCGGCCTGGGACGCGGCTCCGACCACCGCCGCAGACCGCACCGATTCCCAGTCCGTCGCGGCCAGGTCGCGGTTGCCGGACAGCTCGCGGAAGGTCGGCAGCAGCCACCGGCTGGGCAGCCGGCTGGTGCTGCGCCGCAGGTCGCCGCGCGGGAAGGACACCGTCACCGATGCCGCGGATACGAAGGAGGCCAACAGATGCCGGTGACGGGCATCCAGCTGATCGCGGGTGTCCGGGAGCGCGCCGCCCGCCAGCTCGCGCACCTCGTCGGGAAGTAGCGGGTCCGGATGCATGCGCCCCGGGTACAGGTCCTCCGTCAGGCCCACCACGAAGACCTCGTCGGCGTCCAGGCCGACCGCCGCGGACAGCGGCGCCACGAAGACGCCGTCACCGACCTGTCCGATTCGCGGCAGCGCCGACTCCAACGTCATCGCCAACGTCTCGCGCAGCGCGGCCACGTCCGCCTCGGCCTCGAACTCGGCGAGCCCGGCCAGGCCGGACAGCGCCTGCTCCACCGCGGCGGCGGCGTACTGCTCCTCCGGGGGCAGCCCGGCGAAGGTCTCCCCGCCGCGGTAGATCTGGTGCAGCAGGGACAGCGCCCAGCCGGCCAGCGACGGCCAGTCGGACAGCCCGGCGCCCTGGTCCAACAGCGCTCGCAGCCAGCCGACGAACTCCCGCAGCCCGGTGGCGGCATCGATCTGCCGCTCGGCCGCCTCGATTCGGCCCGGATGCGGATCCTCCCGTTCCCGCTCGGCATCGATGGCCTGCTGCTGGCCGGTGATGAAGGCCCCGAGCCGGGCGCGCCAGTCGTCACCCTCCACGACTCCGGCCAGCCGGGACACCCGCTCCCAGCGGGACAGCGGGATGCGCTCGCCGTCCAGGCCGCGGGCCGGGGCGTCTGCCAGGGCGCGGAACAGCTCGGCGCGCGGCAGGCCGCCGCCGGCCAGTTCCAGCAGGCCGAGCAGGCCACGCGCGATGGACCGCTCGACGACCGGGACCGTGCCCGGCCCATTGATCGCGATACCGGCCTGCGCGAACTGCTCGTGCAGCAGCCTGGCGTAGGGCACGGTGGCCGCG
The DNA here is from genome assembly GCA_035708025.1 of Nakamurella sp. Lineage (GTDB taxonomy): Bacteria > Actinomycetota > Actinomycetes > Mycobacteriales > Nakamurellaceae > Nakamurella. Next base: position 10,665 of record DASSTH010000281.1, read on the forward strand.
TGCAGCACCGCTATCCGGTGTGCCGGCCGTCGGCGCAGCGCCGCCACCACCTCGCGCACCACCCCACGAACCTCGTCGTCGCTGTCCGAGGCGTGCCGGATGCGGTGTGCGGTGGGCGGTTCCGGTGCGCGTCCGGGATCCGGCAGAGCGAGCCTGGCCAGGCTCCGGCGGACCGCGGTGTCCGCCCGCTGCACGCCGGTCAGCCCGGCCAGCACCGTCACCGGCGCCTGGTCGGCCACGGCGCGGGCGAAACGGGCCTGGGCCAGCGTGAGGTCCTGCGGCAGGTAGAGCACCACCGATCCCCACTCCGGTGCGCGGGCCGGGTCCTCGTGCAGGGCGTCCGCGGCGGCGTGCAACAGATCGGTGCGGTCGTAGAACCCGCGGCGGACCGCCGCCCGGACCCGGCGGTGCAGGCGCACCAGGTGCTCGCTCAGCTCGCCGGAGCGTGCGATGCGGTCCAGCGGGGCGACCGGCTGCTCGGTGGCCTCGCCGGGCGGGTCGTCCGTCCCGGCCGGCGCGGTCGCCCGCGCGGCATTCCGCAGCGACCCGGGCGGATCCAGGTCGCGTAGCTCGGCGTGCGCCCTGGCCAGGGCACGGATGGTGGCCGGATGGTCGGCGACGGGTTCGAAGGCACCCGGATCGGCGGCCAATGCCGACCGCCAGGCGGCCGCGACGATGGGCGCCGTGGCCGGCCGCGCCGGCGCCAGCAGCGGGGCGGCGATCTGTTCGGCGAGCCGGTCCAGCGTGGTGACGGCGAGCCCGGCGATGCCCGGGCGCCCGCCCACGCCGGCCGCGAGATGCCGGCGGGCGATGATGCCGGCCACCGTGCTGGGGGCCAGCACCGTGACGGGCGCCAGCGGATCGGACCGCTTCGCCTCCGCGACGATGCCGGCCAATGCCTCCAGTGCCGCCCGGCCGTACCCGGTGACCTGCAGGCGCGGCCCGGAACTGCCGGCCTCCACCGAACTCGCGGTGCGCACCGTGGTCGTCATCCGCACCCCCTCGTGCCCCGCCGTCTGGTCAGCTTCCACCGGCACGGTAGCGCCATCGTCCGACAGCCGGGCACCGCCCGGGCCTTGACGTCGGTGCGAACATGTGTTCGTGAGTGGTGTGCGGGCGGACGCCAGGACGGAGTCCTCCATCCTGCACGCCGACCTTGACTCGTTCTTCGCCTCGGTCGAGCAGCGGGACGACCCCTCGCTGCGCGGCCGGCCGGTCATCGTCGGCGGCGGTGTGGTGCTGGCCGCCAGCTACCAGGCCAAGGCCCGTGGGGTGCGCACCGCCATGGGCGGGCGG
>DASSTH010000282.1:0-9816 GCA_035708025.1 Nakamurella sp.
TGTTGTGGTGTGACGGAAAGGCCGGACCCGCATTTGGCTACGCAGCGTCACCATTGTGACGGTGCGCAATCGCCGCAGGCCAGGGCGGCCTCCTCTCGGGTGAAACACCTGGTCACCCGCACCGCAAGATGACGGATCTCACCCCGGATAGCCCTTTTCTGAATCGATCCCAACAGGAATGATGGTTGGGGTTACGGCAGGTCGGGTAGGGACGTGACGTTGGTAACGACGGCGTGGCCGAGTCTTGACATTGCCGTAATGCATGAAAGCATTTCCCAGGCTTGATCGCATGACCTGCGACGGCCGTGACGACACAGAGTCCGGGGGCTGTATCCCGCCGCCGGATCGGATCCGACGAGGAGCTCATCCCGATGGACTGGCGCCACCGCGCTATTTGCCGTGACGAAGACCCGGAACTGTTCTTCCCAGTGGGGAACTCCGGGCCCGCGCTGCTGCAGATCGCCGAGGCCAAGGCGGTGTGCGAGCGCTGCCCCGTGATGAACGAGTGCCTGAACTGGGCGCTGGAGACCGGCCAGGACGCGGGCGTATGGGGCGGGCTGAGCGAGGACGAGCGCCGATCGCTCAAGCGGCGTCGGGCCCGCGCGCGGGCGCGCAGCAACAGCCTGGCTTCCTGAGCGAAGGCCGCGTCGCCCCGGCACATCCCGGACTATCCCGGCAGGCCGGTCAACCCCTGCCTTTGAGCGGCACCCGCAGGTGTACCTGGGTGCCGGGGCCGTCCACCCGGCGGCGCATGCTGATCGACCCGCGCAGCTCGGAGTCCACCAGGGTGCGCACGATCTGCAGGCCGAGACCGGGCGCCCGCTCCAGGGAGAAACCGGCCGGCAGGCCGACCCCGTCGTCGGCGACCGTGACCTCCAGTTCGCGCGCCGAGCGCTGCACCACCACCTCGACCTGTCCCCCGCTGGCACCCGTCCGGTAGGCGTGCTGCAGGGCGTTCTGCACCACCTCGGCCAGCACCATCACCAGCGGGGTCGCCAGGTCGGCGGTCAGCGCGCCGAAGCTGCCCGACCGGCGGACCCGGGCGGCGGCCTCGGCGGCGGCCACGTCGGTGAGCATCGGCACCAGCCGGTCCACGATCGCGTCCAGGTCCACCCGGTCGTCGGGCGAGGTGGACAACGTCTCGTGCACCAGCGCGATGGAGGTCACCCGCCGGACCGATTCGGCCAGCGCGTGACGCACCTGCGCGGAGTCCGAGCGCCTGGCCTGCAGTCGCAGCAGCGCGGCGACCGTCTGCAGGTTGTTCTTCACCCGGTGATGGATCTCCCGGATGGTGGCGTCCTTGCTCAGCAGCGCCCGGTCCCGGCGGCGTACCTCGGTGACGTCCCGCACCAGGACCAGAGCCCCGGCGGCGCGGCCCTGCGGGCGCAGCGGCAGGGCCCGGAACAGCACGGTGGCGCCCCTGGCCTCGATCTCCATCCGCAGGCTGGAGCGGCCCTGCACGGCCCCGGTGATCCGGGCCGCCAACTCGGCCGCATCGAACGGGTCGGCGATCAGCGCACGGGTCAGCCCGGCGAGTTCCCGGCCCTGCACCCCGTCGGCCAGTCCGAGCCGGTGGTAGGCGGACTGCGCGTTCGGGCTGACGTAGACCACCCGGCCCTGGGGGTCCAACCGCAGCAGGCCGTCGCCGGCGCGCGGGCCGGTGTGCATCTCCCCGGGCTGCTCCACCGGCGGGAAGGTGCCGTCCGCGACCATGGCGAACAGGTCGTCGGCGGCCTCGAGATAGGCGGTGTCCAGCGCCGACCGGGTCTCCGAGCGCTCGGTGGTGTCCCGGGCGAGCAGCGCGATCACCACATCCGCGTGCCGGACCGGCACCACCTGCCGGTTGACCCCTGGCGTGTCCCGGTCGGTGAGCCCGGCGGTGGATCGGCCGGTGACGATGCGTTCCTCCTCCCAACCGCGCCGCAGCACCACCGCATCGGGCAACTCCAGGTGCCTGCTGACCAGGTCGTCCGGATGCACCGTCGTCCAGGTGGTGGGGCGTACCTGAGCGACGCAGACGAACCCGTCGCTGCTCTCCGGCACCCAGCCGGTCAGGTCGGAGAAGGACAGGTCCGCCAGCAGCTGCCATTCGGAGACCAGCCGCTGCAGGTGGTCGACGGCCGAGCCGGGAAGGGAGGTGTGCTCGGCCAGCAGGTCGGACAGCGTGGACATCGGTCAGCTACCGGACGAGCCAGGCGCGCCGCTGCCGTTCGCCGCGGGTGGGGTCAGGAGATCTCGGCAATCAGGTCGCCTTCCTGGACGACTTGACCCTCGGTCACGGAGACCGTGGACACCGTGCCGTCCACCTCGGCGATCACCGGGATCTCCATCTTCATCGACTCCAGGATCACCAGCGTGTCCCCTTCGGCGACCGTGTCCCCCTCGGCGACGAGCACCTTCCAGACATTGGCGACCATCTCGGCGCGGACTTCCTCCGCCATGCGGCGTTCCTTTCTTCGGCAGCGGTCTTCGGCAGCGCCCGCAGGCGGCCGGTGCCCCAGTGGCGGGGGATGCGCGGCCGGGGAGCGGAGCCCATCCAACCACGGCCCGGCACGACCCGGTTCGGCACCGCCCGCACCGACACCGTCGTCCGCCCGACGACCGCCCGGACCGCGAGATCGCCGACCCACGCACCCGTCGGGTGTCCTGCTGCAGCATGGCACGATGGACGTCGGCGTGCCGGACCGGCGCGCCGCATGATCATGGCGGCGCCGTTCGCGCTGTCCGACCAATCGAGGAGGCCCGATGGGCAAGCGCGCGCGGAAGAAGAAGGCGCGGCGGAAGTCGTCCGCCAATCACGGCAAGCGACCCAACTCCTGAGCAACCGACGGGCGCCGTGAGTCCGCGGAAAGGGCGCCGGCTGGATATTGGCACCCCGGCACGACCGAGCAGGATCCAGGGCGCGACCGCGCAGCCGGCCGGCGGCGCGCTGATTTTGGTGATCGGGTCGATGCCCGATCAGGACCGCGGCGCGCTCCCCGGGCTACCGTCTCGCTGGTCGTCGGCGGTGTCGCCCCACTCCACCGTCACCGACGTGGTGGTGACGGTGTCCACGGAGAACCCGTCACCGTCGGTGACGCGCACCTGCGTCAGGCTGGCCACCACTCGCTGACGCAGGTGTTCGGGGGCGTGGTCGCCGCCGCACTTGCGCTGCAGCAACTGCTTGAGCTTGGCATCGAGGCCGGCCTCTTCCAGGCACGGCGAGCAGTCGTCCAGATGCCGCTGCACCGCCGCCCGGCGCTCCGGGTCCAGTTCGTCGTCCAGGAACAGCCACACGTCGCGGAGCACGGCACCGCACTCGCCGTCGTCGAAACCGCTGGTGCAGGACATCGTCACTCACCTCCCGCCGTGGCGGCATCCCCGCCGGAGCGGATCAGGCCCTGCTCCGTCGCGTACTCGGTGAGCAGGTCGCGCAACTGCCGGCGGCCGCGGTGCAGTCGGGACATCACGGTGCCCAACGGGGTACCCATGATCTCGGCGATCTCCTTGTAGGAGAAGCCCTCCACGTCCGCCAGGTAGACCGCCAGCCGGAACTCCTCGGGCAGCTGCTGCAGCGCCTGCTTCACGTCATTGTCCGGCAGCCGGTCCAGCGCATCCATCTCGGCGGACCGCAGCCCGCTGGAGGTGTGCGACTCGGCGTCGGCCAACTGCCAGTCGGTGATCTCGTCGGTCGGGCGAACCTGGGGCTGGCGCTGCCGCCGCCGGTAGCCGTTGATGTAGGTGTTGGTCAGGATGCGGTACAGCCACGCCCGCAGGTTGGTTCCCTGCTGGAACCCGCCGAAGGCGGCATAGGCCTTCAGGTAGGTCTCCTGCACCAGGTCCTCGGCGTCCGCCGGATTGCGGGTCATCCGCATGGCGGCCGCGTACAACTGGTCCAACAGCGGCATCGCCTCGTCGGTGAACCGCTGGCTCAACTCGGAATCCACCGAGGCCGCCGGAGGCACAGCCACGGACACCACCGCTGATCCCTCTCGTGAAGAGCGCCGGGTGCGCCCCCCTTCATGCGTCGAGGGTACCCGTGGGCCCCGACGGCGGATCGCCGGCGAGGCGCTCGCCGGGCGGTGGGACGATGGCCGGCCCGCTGTCCGGGCTCGGCCACCCCGGGATGTGACGGCCGTATCGCGCCCCGGACCGGGACGAGCGGACTGCTGGGTCGAGAGCGTCACGATGACCTCCTCCACCAGGGTCAACATGGGATCACGGCCCGGGTATTCCGGCCGCCGCCGTTTGCAGCAGGCACCGCTGTCGGGGGCTGGGCGTAGGGTCGCCTGCAGCCCGGACGGACACCGGGCCGGTGATCGCGGCGCCGAGGTCCGTCGGACGCGACGTCGTCACGCGGTCGTCGGGTCGCGATCGAGGCCCTGTCGGGGAGAGGTGATGATCAGCTTCCGGTCGGTGGGCAAGACCTACCCGGGCGGCACTCGCGCGGTGACCGATGTGAACCTGGAGCTTCCCACCGGGAAGCTCACCGTGTTCGTCGGGCCTTCCGGCTGCGGGAAGACCACCTGCCTGCGGATGATCAACCGGATGGTCGAGCCGACCACCGGCAAGGTGTTGATCGACGGCACCGACGTGCGCGACGTCGACGCGGCCCAGCTGCGCCGCGGCATCGGCTACGTGATCCAGAGCGTGGGGCTGTTCCCACACCGCACGGTGTTGGACAACATCGCTACCGTTCCCGTGCTGCAGGGCGCGGGGCGCCGGCGGGCCCGCGCGGACGCCCTGGCGCTGCTGGACCGGGTCGGGCTCGACCCCGGGGTGGCCCGCCGGTATCCGGCGCAGCTGTCCGGCGGGCAGCAACAGCGGGTCGGGGTCGCCCGGGCATTGGCCGCCGACCCGCCGGTGTTGTTGATGGACGAGCCGTTCTCCGCGGTGGATCCGGTGGTCCGGGCGCAATTGCAGGACGAGATGCTGCGGTTGCAGGCCGAATTGGGCAAGACGGTCGTCTTCGTCACCCACGACTTCGACGAGGCACTGCGGCTCGGCGACCTCATCGTGGTCTTCGCGCCCGGCGGGCGGGTCGCGCAGGCCGCGGAGCCGGCCACCCTGCTGGCCTCCCCCGCCGACGACTTCGTGGCCGACTTCATCGGCCGGGACCGCGGCTACCGCGCGCTGTCGTTCACCGACGCCGGGCCGCTGCCGCTGATGCCGGTCGACACCGCCGATGTGCAGGAGGTGACGGCCGCCGTCGACAGGGCCGGGCCGCCGCCGGTCGTGCGCGGAGCGGGTCGATGGCTGCTGCTGGTGGACGGCGAGCGACGCCCGCAGGGCTGGCTGGACTGCGCCGGGCTGCAGGCTGGCCGGCCGCTGCGGCAGCAGGACATCAGGTTGGGCGGAACGCTGATCCGGCCGGGTGGCAGCCTGCGCTCGGCACTGGACGCGGCGCTGTCCTCGCCGTCCGGTGACGGTGTGGCGGTGGACGAGGACGGACAGCTGGTGGGGATCGTGTCCGCCGAAGCGGTGCTGCGCGCCATCGAACGGGCCCGCGACGGAAGTGCGGTGACGAGCGAACGGCCCGGTGCGGTCATGCCGGGCGGCACCAGATGAACTGGGACTGGCTGGGCCGCAACGCCGCGGAGATCACCTCCTGGACGCTGTCCCACCTCCTGCTGGCCGGGCTTCCGACGGTTGTCGGGCTGGTGGTGGCGATCCCGCTCGGCGCGCTGGCCAGCCGTTACCGCTGGGTCTACCCGCCGCTGGTGACGCTGGCCGGGTTGCTCTACACCATCCCGTCGATCGCGCTCTTCGTCCTGCTGCCCGGGCTGCTGGGCACCGGGATCCTGGACCCGGTCAACGTGATCGTCGCATTGTCGGTGTACACGGTCGCGCTGATGGTGCGCACCGTCGCCGATGCGCTGGTCTCGGTGCCCCCCGATGTGCGACAGGCGGCGATCGCGATGGGGTTCCGGCCGGTCCGGCGGTTGCTGACGGTCGAACTGCCCATCGCGATTCCGGTGATCGGGGCGGGCCTGCGGGTGGCCGCGGTGTCCAATGTCAGCCTGGTCGCGGTGGCCGCGCTGATCGGGGTGCAGCAACTCGGCCAGCTGTTCACCAAGGGCGAGCAACTGGACTTCTACACGCCGATCATCGCCGGCATCGTGCTGTGCGCGCTGATCGCGGTGGTGTTCGACGCCCTGATCCTGAGTGCCATCCGGGTGACCACCCCGTGGCGGCGGACGGGGGTGGCGGCGTGATCGGCGGGATCTGGGCGTGGCTGACCACGGCCTCGAATTGGGATGGGCCCGACGGGATCTGGGCGCGAAGCTGGGAGCACCTGCAGTACACCCTGCTGGCGGTCGCCGTCGCGCTGGTGATCGCCGTGCCGATCGGCGCGCTGATCGGGCACACCGGCCGGGGGACCGCGGTGGTCGCCGGGCTGGCCAACGCGCTGCGGGCGCTGCCGTCGCTGGGACTGCTGGTGATGTTCGCGCTGTGGTCACTGGATCACCTGCCGATCGGGATCGCACTGCAATCGGCGGCGCTCGCGGTGCTGGCGTTGCTGGCCATCCCGCCGATCTTGACGAGCACCTACGCCGGCGTCGCCGCGGTCGACCCGGCCACCCGGGACGCGGCCGAGGGAATGGGAATGACCGGTGGGCAGGTTCTCATCCGTGTGGAACTGCCCATCGCGCTGCCGCTGATCTTCTCCGGGCTGCGCTCCGGATTCCTGCAGGCGGTCGCCACGGCGACCATCGCGGCGGTGGTGAGTCTGGGCGGTCTGGGCCGCTATGTGCTGGACGGGCTGGCCCAACAGGACTACTCGAAGATGGCCGCCGGCGCCCTGCTGGTGGCCTTGCTCGCGATCCTCGGTGATCGGGTACTCGCGCTTGTCGGGTACCTGTTGGCATCCCCCGGGGTGACCGGCCGACGCGCGCTGGCCCGTCGGGTGCCGGCCCTCCGGGCCGAGGTGGTGGTGCCCGCCACCACCTGACGTCCGGCCCGGGGCGCCCACAGCGCGGCGGGACCTGTCCATCGACATGCAGGGAGAATTTCAGTGATCAACAAGCGTCTGGCCGCCGTGGCGGTCGCGCTGGCCGGCACCCTGGTGCTGGCCGCATGTGGCAGTAGTTCCAATCCGTTGTCGTCCGGTGGCGGGTCCACCGGAGGGGGCGTCGCGTCCTCCGCGCCGGCTGGGTCCAGCGCCGGTTCCGGCCCGACGGCCTCGAGCAGCGCGTCGTCGGCGGGCAGCGCCTCTGCGGGGAGCGGATCCGCAAGCAGCACTTCGGGACAATCCGGCTCCGCTTCGGGTGGCGCGTCCTCCGCTTCGGGTGGCGCGTCCGGCTCGGCGTCGGAGCCGGCCGGCGGTCCGATCGTCATCGGCTCGGCGAACTTCCTGGAGAACGAGTTGCTGGCCGAGGTGTACGCCGCTGCGCTCAAGGCCAAGGGCGTGGACGCCTCGACGCACCTGGACATCGGATCCCGCGAGGTCTACCTCAGGGCGATGGAGGGCGGGTCGATCAACGTGTTCCCCGAGTACACCGGAGGCCTGCTGGCCTACTACGACAAGGACAACACGGCCACCAGCCCGGACGACGTCTACAACGCGGTCGTCAAGGCGTTGCCGGACACCCTGACGGTGTTGGACAAGTCCTCCGCCACGGACCAGGACTCCATCACGGTGACCAGGGAGACGGCGGACAAGTACAACCTGACCTCCATCGGCGACCTGGCCGCCGTGGCCGGGGAGATGACCTTGGGCGGATCCAGCGAGTTCCAGACGCGTCCGTACGGCCCCGAGGGCCTGAAGAAGGTCTACGGCGTGACGTTCAAGAGCTTCAAGGTGCTGGGTGATTCCGGCGGCCCGCTGACGGTCAAGGCGCTCAAGACGGGGCTGGTCCAGGCCACGGACCTCTTCACCACCGATCCGGCCATCGCCGAGAACGACTTCGTGGTGCTGAAGGACGACAAGAACATGTTCCAGGCCCAGAACGTCGTGCCCCTGGTCGCCAAGTCGGTCGCCACCTCGACCGTGAAGGACACGCTGAACGCGGTGTCCGCCAAGCTGACCACCGAGGCACTGACCGAGATGCAGAAGGTGGTCCAGGACACCAAGGCGGATCCGGCCGACGTGGCGCAGCAGTGGGTCACGGACAACGGCCTGGGGTGACGAGCAGCAGGGCGTGACGGCGCCCCGGGGTGACGGCAGCTTCACGGTGACCGTCACCCCGGCGCGCCGGCACCGTCGAAGGATGCAGTGAGGCCGACGCGGTCGGCCGGGATCCCGTCACCGGCCATGCCGTTCGGCTGTGGCACGCTGCCCGGCATGGCCGGAGCCCCCACCCCTGCCGTCGCGGCGCTGCTGCGCGCGAAGGTCGCTCACACCCTGCACCCGTACCAGCACGATCCCCGCTCGACCGCATTCGGCGACGAGGCGGTGGCCGCGCTCGGCCTGGACCCGAACCGGGTCTTCAAAACACTGGTCGCCACGGTGGATGGCGCGCGGCTGACCGTCGGCGTGGTGCCGGTCGCGGCGCACCTGGATCTGAAGGCGCTGGCGTCGGCGGTGGGTGGCAAGAAGGCGGCCATGGCGCCGGTGGCGGACGCCGAGCGGTCCAGCGGCTACGTGGCGGGTGGCATCAGCCCACTGGGTCAACGACGGGCCCTGCCCACGGTGGTGGATGCGACCGCAGAGGGCTTTGCCACGATCTTCGTCAGCGCGGGCCGGCGGGGGTTGCAGGTGGAACTCGCCCCTGCCGACCTGGTGCGACTGACCAAGGGTCGCTTCGCAGCGATCGCAGCGCACTGAGCCTCGCCCCGACGCTTGGCGGCTGACCCGCCGCCCGATGGGCGGCTGTGCCGATCCCTACAGCAGCGTGGGTTGATCCGCTTCCTCGGCAGCGACCGGCACCTCATCCAGCGCGACGGCGGGTTGCACCCGTTCGACCAGCTCGGCATCGTCGTTGCGCACATTGCCGACCCGGTCGCCGACCGGCCGGAGTTCCAGCGTGTCCAGCACCGCGTCGGCGGGCGACTGCAGCCACTGCCGCACCTGCTCCGGACCGGCCCGCAGGTCGAGCCAGGCGTCCCATGCCTCCCTCGGCAACACCAGCGGCATCCGGTCGTGGATCCGGGTCATGGCCCCGGTGGCGGGCACGGTGATGACCGTGGTCGACCGCACCGGCTCGCCGTCCGGCGATCGCCAGAATTCCCACAGTCCGGCGAACGCCATCAACGATCCGTCCGCGGGCGTGATGTAGTACGCCTGCTTCGCGGGCGTCTTGCCCTTGCCGCCACTGCGGCCGCCCCGGTCGCGACGCGCGCCGCCGGCCTCCAGCTTGCGCCATTCGTAGTAGCCGCTGGCCGGAACCAGACAGCGTCGCCGCTCCACCGCGTTGCGGAACGCCGGCTTGGCGTCGTCACCGATCAGGCCCTCCACCCGCGCGTTGAACATGCGGTTGCCCACCGAGAGGTCCTTGGCCCAGGAGGGCACCAGGCCCCACCGCATCGCCTCCAAACGGCGGATCGGGCGGGAGCGGTCGTGATCCGTGGCCCGTTCCAGCACCACCGGGACCTGGTCGGTGGGGGCGATGTTGTATCGGGGTCGCGCGATGTCGCCTCCGTATTCGCCGAACCGGCCACCCACCAGGTCGACGTGCTCGTCGTCCTCGACGCAGGCGAATTCCCCGTAAAGGGTCTCCGGGTCGACCGTGACGGTGTACCTGCCGCACATGCCCTCGATGCTGCCACGAGCGGCCGACGGTCCGGGGCGATCGGGCGGCTTGCGGCGACACAGTCCCGGACGCTGGGACCGGCGGCCGACTCCCGAGCGATGGGGCGTCGTGCGGTGACACTGTCCCGGGCGCTGGGACCGGCGGC
>DASSTH010000283.1:0-11782 GCA_035708025.1 Nakamurella sp.
CGTAGTGCGCGGCGACGTCGGCATATAACCGGGCGGACAGCCCGCCGATCACCCGGCGGTCGCCGACGTCGGTGTAGCCCAGCCCGCCGGAGGTCATGCCACCGATGTGCTGGCCGGGCTCGGCGAGCACCACCTGCGCCCCGCGCTGGGCGGCGGCGACCGCGGCCATCACCCCTGCGGCGGTGGCTCCGTAGACCAGCACATCGCATGAGGTGGGCGGGGGAGCCGCCGCGGCGGTCATCCGGGTCCCCTCTTCTCCGCCGTTGCTTCCTGCAGAGTGCGCGTTATTACGCACAATCTGCAGGACGCAACGAGGCAGGACGCAACGAGGATCACGCCGGGCCCCGGTCGGCCAGCTCAGCCAGTTCGGCGTCGTCCAGCCAGGCGCGCGGGCCGGCGGTGCGGCAGCGCAGCGCCGCCACCCGGTTGGCGAAGGCGATCGCCCGCTGCAGCGCACCCGGGTCGGCATGCGCCGGGGTGCGCGCGGCGGCGAACGCCAGCGCCCCATGGAACACGTCACCGGCGGCCAGCGTGTCCACCGCGGTGACGCGCTCGGCCGGCACCTCGCCGCGCCGCCCACCCTGCCACCACAGCACCGGCTCGGCGCCGCGGGTGATCAGCACGGTACCGGCGTGCGCGAGCAGGTCCCGCGCCACCGCGTCCGGCTGCTCGCTGCCGGTGGTCGGCGTGCGGAACACCGCCGAGCACGCGGCTATGTCTGTGTGCGGCAACACCTTCGGCAACACGTCCTTCCAGCTGCCGGCGTCCAGCAGCACCGGCGCGCCGGCGGCGGAGCCGTGCTCGGCGGCGGCCACCGCCAGATCCGGGTGATGGCCGTCCACCAGCACCACGTCGGTCGCGGGCAGCGCAGGCACGCCGGGGATCGTCACGCCGAGGCCGCGCATCGACACCACCGAGCGCTGCGCGGTCTGCTCCGTCACCACCACCGACGACACGGCGGGCGGCTCGGTCCGGTCGGGTGTGGCGTCGAGCACACGCACCCCGCGGCCGGCCAGTTCGTCGGCGACCAGCTGGGCCAGCGGGTGCGATCCCAGGGCCGTCAGCAACACCGGGCGCCCGCCCAGCGCGGCGAACGCCACGGCGGCATTGGCGGCCGGTCCGCCGGCGGCCAGGTCCTGCCGCAGCGCCTGCACCTTCTCGTCGGGGCCCGGTGGCCGCGGCACCCGGTACACCACATCCAGGGTGGCCAGGCCGGCGAACAGCCCGACCGGGGCGCTAGCCATGCGCGCCGTCACCGGAGTCGCGGAACGCCGGCCGCGCCGCCGAAAAGTCGCAACTCGTTGCCGGCCGATTGACCGCGACCTGCGGAAATGCTGCCGGCTCGGTCATCGAGTTGCGACTTTTCGGAGGCCCGGAAGGGACGGAGCCCCAGGAGGCCGGACATGCAGGCACATCGGCCGGCTCGGTCATGGAGTTGCGACTTCTCCGAAGGCCCGGAAGGGACGGAGCCCCAGGACGCCGGACACGCAGGCACATCGGCCGGGAAACCGTGCATCGGGACGCGCTCAGCGCCGCAGCGCGTCGGCCGGAAACCGTGCATTGCGACCCGATCAGCCCCGCAGTGCCTCGGCCAGTTGCCGCACCCCGGACACGGTGGAGGTCAGCACCGGCACCCCGACCTCGGAACCGCCGGACACTGCGCGGGCCATGCTGGCCTGCGCCAGCACCACCACATCGGACCGGCTGGCCAGATCCCGCACCGTCTGGGCCACCAGCCGGTCGTGGGCGGCGGTGTCGCCGGCCCGCAGCGCGGCGAACGCCCCGTCCGCGACCGCGTCCTCCACCTGCACGTCGCCGCCGGATCCGGCAGCGGTCCGGCGGATCAGTTCGGCGGTCGGCCCCAGCGTCGAGGACAGCGTGGCCGCCACGCCGATGCGGCCATGGGCACCGGCCGCCCGGACCGCCTCGCCGGCCATCGGGGCGTCGATGCGCAGCACCGGCACCCCCACCATCGGCCGGGCGGCCTCCACCGCGGCACCGATGGACGAGCAGGTCACCAGCACCGCCTGGGCACCGGACTCCTCGGCGAACCCGGCCAGCACCGCCACCCGGCGCACCGTGCGCGGCAGCAGCCCGTGGTCGATGGTGTCGCGCAACAGATTCTCGTCCACCATGTGCAGCACATCGACCTCGCCCGGCTCCAACCCCAGGGCGGGGGCCACCTCGGCGGCCACCAGGGGCCCGATCACGCCGGCGTTGGACGCCACCGTGTGCAGCATGCCGATCTTCACCCGGGCACCGCTCATGGCCGCCTCACCTGTCCCTCCAGTCCCGCCCGTGCTCGGTGACGATGTCGATCAACAGCCGCAACCGGTCGGCGGCGCCGGCCACCGCGGCGTGGTGGTCCGGCGCTCCCAGCACGCTGGTCCACACCGCGCGGCCGGCCAGCATCCCGCTGGCCCCGCCGCGACACGCTGCCTCCACCGCGCGCGGGAAGTCGTCCGGGGTCACGCCGTTGGACAGCACTACCCAGGGCACCGGCACCAGCGCATCCAGCCGCTGGCAGGCGGCCACCAACTCGCCCATCGGGCCGCGGCCGCCGGAGGGCACCTGGGCCTTGTAGACGTCCGGCCGCAGTGGGGCCAGCGCCGCGGCGGCGTCCAGGATGGCGGCGTTCAGGTCGAACTCGGACTCCCGCCCGGGTACCGGCTGCGCCACCGGCTCCAGCACCGACAGCAGGCCCGCCGAGCGGCACAGCGAGACGAACCGGTCGGCCAGCGCCACCCGGTGCTCCCGCAGCGCGTCGGCCCGCCAGATCACCAGCAGCTTGAGCGCCACCGCGCCGTCCGCCCGGGCGGCGTCCGGGTCGACGGAGGTGTCGATCTCGGTCTCCGTCACCGGCCCCCCGCGCTCCTGGGTGAGCGCGTCCGCGGCCAGGATCAGCCCGCACGAGGGGGGCAGCATGGCCTGGTCCACCACCTCGCGATAGCCGTACTCGGAGTCGATCAGCACGGCCGAGGCCAGCGGCGCCAACGCCCGGACCAGGTCCAGCTTGAACGAGGTCAGCGCCGGGCGGGAGTCGTCGGCGCCGTGCGCCCGCAACATGGTGGCCAGGCTCTCGCGCTGGTCCAGGGCGACCATGGCCAGCCGGCCGGACGGCAGGGCGATCCGGTCCAGGGATGGGGTGGCGGTCGTGACGCACCTCCGGGGGCTACGGCCGACCGGCGTGTCGGCATGGGGAAGTGGCACCTGTGGGAACGATTGTATAGGCTCAATTCCGGGCGTTCGGACGGGGCGGCGTCTTGCACTGCGAACCACCCAAGATCATCCAGTTGATCCCAGTGAGCATCATGCGCATCAGCGACAACCTGTACCGGTTCCGGGACTGCTGCAACGTGTACGTGCTGACCCACGGCACGGACGCGGTGCTGGTCGACTTCGGGACCGGTGACGTGCTGGACCACCTGGCGGAGTTCGGTGTGGACCGGGTCACGGACGTGCTGATGACCCACCACCACCGCGACCAGGCCCAGGGCCTGCCGCGGGCGGCGGCGGAGGGCATCCGGATCTGGGTGCCGCCGATCGAGGAGGACCTGTTCGCCCATGTCGACGAGCACTGGCAGCAGCGCGGCATCAGCAACTACTACAACCTGCGGCAGGACCGGTTCAGCCTGATCCGCTCGGTACCGGTCACCGGCACCGTCCGCGAGTACCGCACCATGCCGATCGGGCCGTTCCAGGTGCGCACCATCCCCACCCCGGGCCACACCACGGGGTCGGTCAGCTACTTCATCGAGGTCGACGGCCACCTGGTGGCATTCGTCGGCGACCTGATCTACGGCCCCGGCAAGGTGTGGTCGCTGGCGGCCACCCAGTGGACCTACACGCACAGCGGCGGGCTGGCCTCCAACGTCATCTCGCTGCACGAGATGCTCGACGAGAAGCCCGATCTCGCGCTGCCCAGCCACGGCGAACCGATCCACGACGTGCCGGCCGCGGTGGCCGCCACCGAGCCCGACATGCGCGCCCTGCTGGACATCAACCGGCCCATCCCGTGGGACCTGGACGCCTGGCGCAACCGCCCGTTCGAGCGGCTCACCGACCACCTGCTGCGCAACCGGACGGCGAACGCGCAGTCGTTCGTGCTGATCTCCGAATCCGGCGGCGCGCTGCTGATCGACTTCGGCTACGACATGGACACCGGCTGGCCGGCCGGCGAGGACAAGGCGGCCCGGCGGCCCTGGCTGCCGTCGCTGCGGGCGCTGAAACGCGACTTCGGCGTGCAGCGGGTGGAGGTGGCCATCCCCACCCACTACCACGACGACCACGTGGCCGGCTTCAACCTGCTGCGCGGCGTGGAGGGCACCGAGATCTGGTCGGAGGCCGGGATAGCGGAGATCATGGCCGACCCGGAACGCTACGACCTGCCGTGCCTGTACCACGACGCGGTGGCCACCGACCGGGTGCTGCCGCTGGAGGAGCCGTTCACCTGGCGGGAGTACGAGATCACCCTGTATCCGCTGCCCGGCCACTGCGCGAACCAGGTCGCGGTGTCGGTGCAGGTGGACGGGATCCACGCGCTGGCCACCGGCGATCAGCAGGAGAGCCAGTGGATCCCCGGGCACAAGCCGGAGGTGCTGAACTACCAGTACAAGAACGGCTTCCGGCCCGAGGACTACGTGTCCGCGGCGCGGCTGTACCGCAAGTTGCGCCCGGATCTGATCCTGACCGGGCACTGGGGGGTGCGCTGGGTGGAGGACGCCTGGCTGGACGAGATGCTGCGGCAGAGCGAGAAGCTGCTGGAGCTGCACCGGGCGTTGCTGGCCCGGGACGACGTCGACTTCGGTCCCGGCGACTTCTCCTCCACCATCCAGCCGTACGTGACGCAGTCCCGCGCCGGGGCGTCCATCGACTACCAGGTGAAGGTGATCAACCCGCTGCACGAGCCGGGCAGCTGCACGGTGACGCTGGCCATGCCGCCGGGCTGGACGGCCGAGCCGCCGGTGCAGCACATCGATCTGGCGCCGGGCGAACTGGGCACCGTGCCGTTCGTGGTCAGGTCGCCGCATGACGCCGGGTGGCTCCGGCGCGCCGTGCTGGCCGCGGACCTGACCGTCAACGGCCGCCGGTTCGGCCAGCGGGCCGAGTGTTTCGTGGACCTGCGCTAAGTGGCCGAGCAGCTCCCCGGGCGCCGCCCGGTGTTCAGCGGCGCACACCACGAGGTGTTCCTGGACGCCAAGCGGCTGGCCGCCGCGGTGGTCGGCACGGACGGCGCGCCGTGGTTCACCCTGCGGTTGCTACACGCGGTGGACGCCACCGACGGCATCGACGAGACGCTGGGGAGTCCGCAGCTGTCGGTGACGGAACAGCCGGGGGCCACCGTCCTGCGGGTGGTGGCAGCCAGTTCCCGCTGGGAACACCGGTGGACCGAACTACGCTGCGACGCAGACGGTTTCAGCCTCACCGGCGGGGTACGCGGGCACGGCTCGGTGCTGCAGGTGCACGCCTTCGCCGGGTACCGGCCGCCGTCCGGGTTCCTGCCCAGCGGTTCGGCCCTGCGGTCGGCGGTGTCGCCCAATCCGGACCATCCCCGGCGGATCGTGCGCGACGCGGTGGAACCGGCCACCATCGCGGTCACCGGCTCGGGGGCGGAGCCGGGCGTGGGGCGCTGGTTGTTCACCCCGGCACCCTGGTGCCTGGCGGTCTCCCGGTCCGAACGCGCGGGCGACCAGCAGCCGCCCGCCGGCGAGTGGGCCTGGCTGGGGCTGCTCGCCCCGATCGAGCAGCAGACCTTCACCGCCCTGCACTACCTGCCCGGGCCCGAGGGCTTCTCGGTGCGCCTGGAATACGAGGGCCACACCCGGGTGGACGGCGAGTTCACCGTGCCCCGGATCGACATCCGGTTCGGTGCCGCGGACCCGATTGCCGCGATCGCCGCCCACAGCGCCGCGGCCCGAGAGTTCGGCCGGGACGCCGCCGGTCCGGACCCGCTCACCGCCGGGGATCCGGTGCCGGCCGTCCCGGATTGGTGGCGGGAGCCGATGTTCTGCGGCTGGGGGGCGCAGCGGGCGCTGGCCGAGCACGATCCCGGCGGCAACCGGCACGCCCCGGACTGGTGCACCCAGGCGAACTACGACGCGTTCCTGGGCGCGCTGGCGGCCGGTGGAGTGACGCCCGGCACGGTGGTGGTGGACGACAAGTGGTCGCTGCGGTACGCGACCTGCACCCCGGACCCCGAGCGGTGGCCGGACCTGGCCGGGTGGATCCGCGCCCGGCAGCGGGCCGGCCAGCGGGTGCTGCTGTGGTGGAAGGCCTGGGATCCCGACGGTGCCCCGCCGGAGGCCTGCATCCGGCTTCCGGACGGCACCCCGGTGGCCGTCGATCCCGACTCGGAGGCCGGAGCGGCGCTGGTGAGCACGGCGGTGACGGGCATGCTGTCCGCGAGCGGCCTGGGCGCCGACGGTCTGAAGATCGACTTCACCGCGTCCACCCCCAGCGGCGCCGCGCTGCGTTCGGCCGGCCCGCGGTGGGGCGCGGCGCTGCTGCACCGCCTGCTGCAGCTGGTGTACCGGGCGGCGAAGGCCGCCAGGCCGGACGCGCTGATCATCACGCACACGCCGAACCCGGCATTCGCCGACGTGACGGACATGCTGCGGCTGAACGACGCGATGATGCTGGACTCGCCGGATCCCAGCGTCGACGTGCCCTCGCACATGGCCTTCCGGGCGGCGGTGGTGCGCGCCGCCATGCCCGGGACGCCGATCGACACCGACGGCTGGTGCATGCCGGACCGCCCCGGTTGGCGCTCCTACGTCGCGCTGCAGCCGTCCCTGGGCGTGCCCGCGCTGTACTACGCCGATGGCTTCGACCGCACCACCGAACGCCTGACCAACAACGACCACCGGTTGCTGCGCGACACCTGGCGGGCCTATCGGGAGAGCCTGTCCCGCTGATCGCAGGGCAGGCCTGTCTCGCTGTTCGCCCGGGCCCGCGGTGACGACGTCGCCGCTGCCGACTCCGCCCCTCGTTTAGAACCGCTCCGTAAGCGGGAACCACTTCTCGCAGTGGCGGCTGCCGTCGAGACGGGCACCGCCGCGTTCTGGCTCGGCGCACGACGGAGGTCCGGTGGACGCGCGTTCCCACGGCAGGGTGGCACCCGATCCCCGCATCGGTTCGCTGTTCACGCTCGCCGCGGCGGTCGGGATCCAATGGCGGCCCGGTGACTCGGTGGCGGCCGTGCGCCGGCTGGGCATGGTGCCCGGGCCGATGGTGGACGCCGGCTCCAAGGGCATGGTCATCGAGGTCGGTCACGGCTGGCGATGCGCGGTGCGCTTTCACAGCGGACCCGTGCTCACCGGCCTGACGGACGCCGACATCGTGGCGATCGACCCCGACCTGCGGTGTTGACCGGCCGCTGGCCCCATCACGCGGTGGCGGACTCGCCGAACACCCGATAGCGCTCCAGGTCGGCCCAGCGCACCTGCAGTCCGAGCCCCGGCCGGTCCGGGTCGGGACGCAACACGCCCTGCTGTGGCGCGAGCACCCCGTCGAACGCCATCGCTTCGATGCGCACATGGTCATGGAAGTACTCCAGGTGCCGCAGCCGCGGCACCGCGCAGAAGGCGTGCGCGGACACCGCGGGGGCGCAGTGCGCGGACAGGTCGATGTGCTGCGCCGCCGCCAACCCGGCCACCTGCAGCAGCCCGGTGACGCCGCCACACCTGGTGACGTCCGCCTGGAGACAATCGACCGCGCCGGCGTCCAGCAGGGCCGCGAAATCCCCCAGCACATAGCCGTACTCCCCGGCCGCGATCTCCAGGCCGGCCGGGCCCCGGTCGCGCAGCAGGCGCAGTCCGGCCCGGTCGTCGGAGCTGACCGGTTCCTCGAACCAGCGGACGCCCCAGTCGCCGGCGAACCGTTCCGCCCAGTACGACGCCTGTTTGCGGCCGAGCGCACCATTGGCGTCCACGAACAACTCGGTGTCCTCGCCGATCGCGGCCCGGACGGCGTCCAGCCGCCGCGGGTCGGCCGCCGGATCGCGGGAGGTCTTCATCTTGACCCGGCCGATGCCGCCCTCGGCCCAACCGCGCACCTGGTCGGCCAGCCGGTCCAGCGGGTAGTTGGTGAACCCGCCGCTGCCGTAGACCGGCACGGTGTCGTGAAAGTTGGGCAGCGCCAGGAACAGCGGCAGGTCGCGCAGCCGCGCGGCCAGATCCCACAGTGCGATGTCCACGGCGGCGATCGCCATGGCCCCGATTCCCGGGCGGCCGGCGTTGCGGATGCTGTCGAACATCCGCGCCCAGGCCCGGGGCGGTGCCGCGGCATCGCCGCCCAGCACCGGCCCCGCCAGCGTCCCGGCGATCAGGGTGGCCGTGGCCACCGTGCCGTAGGTGTATCCCAGGCCGACGTGACCACCGGCATGGGCGCTGACCAACACCATGGTGGTGGAGTCCCAGGTGGCGGTGCCGTCCTGCTCCATGCCGTCGGGCCCGTCGGTCGGCACCGTGAAAGCGTGCACGTCCAGTCGGTCGACTCCGATCACCGCCGCCAGTCCTTCCACCAGGTCCGACCCCCAGAGCCCCTGCCCGGCTCGGCGGCGGGCAAAACCTGGACCGGCCGCCCGGGCTCGGCTGGAACGGTTGCACATCGGAGCGGCAGGGAAGGCGTCACCACCGGTGCCACGGTGCCGTAACGTTCCCATGCACAGGTTGGGACCGCCGCCCGCGAGGGTGTGGAGGTGGACGCGCACATGCAGGAACGACGACGCGCGACGATCGCCGATGTCGCGGCTGCAGCGGGGGTCTCCACGTCGACGGTGTCCCGGGCGCTGAGCGGACATGGCTACGTTGCCAGGTCAGTTGCAGCGCGGGTGATCGCGGCGGCCGAGGAGATCGGTTACGTGCCGGACGCCAATGCCCGCAACCTGCGGGTCGGCTCGCGCCGCGACGTCGGGGTGTTGATCTCCGACCTGGCGAACCCGTTCTACGCCGAGCTCGCATCCGGCATCGAGGGCCGGCTGCGGGAGGCCGGTTACCACATGTTGTTGGTCAACAACGGTGGCGACCAGGCCGAAGAACTGGCCGCGGTCAACACCTTCGCCGCGCTCCGGGTGCCCGGAGTGATCGTGACGCCGGTGTCCGAGCACGTGGTCGGCAAGCTGGTCCGGCACGGCATTCACGTGGTGCAGGCCGACCGGGTGGTGGATGCGTCCGGGGCGGATGCCGTGGTGGGTGCCAACGACGTCGGGGGACGGATGGCGACCGAGCTGCTCATCCGCCGGGGTCACAGCAAGATCGCGCTGATCATCGACGAGGCGGAGTGGACCACCGGGGCGGGCCGGCTGGCCGGGTACCGGACGGCCCACCACGAGGCAGGCCTGACAGTCGATGAGGACCTGGTGGCGTTCGCCGGGTTCGACGTCGACCGCGCCCGCTCCGTGATCGGCGCGCTGCTGGACCGGCGGCAGGACATCACCGCGCTGCTGGCCGCCAACAACCTGCTCGCGCAGGCCGCCTACACCGAGTTGGCCGACCGCCGGATCAGCATCCCCGGCCGGGTGTCGCTGGTGGCCTACGACGACGTGCCGTGGATGTCCATGGTGCGGCCGCGGGTGACCACCGTGGCCCAACACGCCGACGAGATCGGCCGGCGCAGTGCCGATCTGTTGATCAGCCGGCTGCAGGACGCGAACCGGCGCACCGCGGTCAGCGTGCTGGTCAACCCCAGCCTGGTGCATCGGGAATCGGTGGGCGCGCCGTTCGGTGGGAGCCGCCGGCGCCGGCGTTCCGTCGCCCCTGCGACCCCTGCGCCCGCCACCCCGTCCGCCGGTCTGTCCGCCCCTGACGCAGCCCCGGGGCCGGTCGCCGCTTCCGCCGCTTCGCGGGGCACGGCGGGCAGCACGGCCGACGCCGCCGCGCCGGCCGGCGCCTGACACCGTCACCGCATCGCCCTGTTCGGATTCCGGAGAAACGGGTAGCGGGTGAGCAGCGCGGATCACCGCGTGGTCGTCGCCCGCCTCGACGCGTGCACCGCGCCCAGGCCACCCACGAGGAGGGAGCGCCCGGACGGACAACTCGGAAGAAATTCGCGGGGATCTTCGGTGCCAGGCATTGACCTGCGAATGGTCAGCCGTTAGATTCCCCCTCACTATGTGGTAACGATTCCACGCCAGGACGTCGGCTCGGCCCGGTTCCGGGCACCCACCAGCGAGCCCCTGGCCCGGTCGTGATGGGAGGAATGCCCGGATGCACAAGAAGCAGGCTTGGCTTGCGCTGGTGTTCGCCAGTTCGCTGGTTCTCGCGGCGTGCGGCAGCAACAGCGGCAACGAGTCCAGCTCCACCACCCCGCCCGCCACCACCGGTGGCGGCGCGTCCAGTTCGGCCCCGATGGAGTCCTCCAGCGGCGGCGCGAGCAGTTCGGAATCCGGCTCCGGCAGCGCGAGCGGCAGCGCGAGCGCCAGCGCGCCGGCCTCGTCCAGCGAGGGTGAGTCCAGCAGTTCGTCGGCGCCGCCGGCCAACCCGCTGCCCAACACCGGCAAGCCGATCGACATCATGGGCTGGACCACCGGCGACGAGGTGGGTACCTCGCGGGCCGACTACGTCAAGCAGCAGGACTCCAGCCTGGACATCAAGGTCGACCAGAACGGGTTCGACCAGCAGAAGTTCGCCACCGCCATGGCGTCCGGCACGGTCCCGGCGGGCGTGAACATGGACCGGCAGCTGCTGGCCACCTACGCGGCCAAGGGCTTCCTGGAGCCGCTGGACGACTGCATCAGCAGCAACGGCATCGACATGAGCCAGTACTACCCGGAGGCGGTCAAGGAGTCCACCTGGGACGGGCACGTCTACGGGATCCCGGAGTTCTACACCACCCGCGGTGTGTACATCAACAACAACGTGCTCAAGGACGCCGGCCTGACCGCCGACGACGTGGACACCTCGGACTGGAACGCGGTCTCCGAGCTGGCCAAGAAGCTCTACAAGGAGTCCGGCGGCAAGCCGAGCACCATCGGCTTCGATCCCAAGGTGCCGGAGTTCCTCCCGCTGTGGGTGATGGCGGACGGCGGCAACATCGTCGACGACACGGGTCAGCCGACGCTGAACGACCCGAAGGTCGTGGAGGCGCTGACCTGGGCGGTGAGCGTCATCAACGAGCAGGGCGGCTGGGCCAACTT
Organism: Nakamurella sp.; assembly: GCA_035708025.1. Classification (GTDB taxonomy): domain Bacteria; phylum Actinomycetota; class Actinomycetes; order Mycobacteriales; family Nakamurellaceae; genus Nakamurella. The sequence continues at coordinate 11,135 of DASSTH010000283.1, forward strand.
CAAGTCCTTCCGCGACACCTGGGACTTCTTCGGCGCGGACAACGAGTTCGCCAAGAACCAGATCGGCGTCATGCCGTACGAGCAGTGGTACGCCAACGTGCTGGCCGGGTTCGGCGACAAGGTGAACTTCTCGGTCATCCCGTTCAAGGCCAAGGACGGCAGCCCGCTGACCTTCGAGTCCGGCTCGGCGTTCGCCATCCCGAAGGGCTCGCCGAACGCCGGCGGGATGTGCCAGTTCATGAAGCTGGTCACCTCGCAGGATGCCTGGGCGGCTGCCGGTGCGGCACGGGAGGCCAAGGTGGAGAAGGACAAGAGCGTCTTCACCGGCATCTTCAGCGCCAACAAGCCGGCCAACGAGGCCATGCGCGCCAAGTACGTCAAGCCCTCCAGCAACCCGGCGCTGGACCAGGCGATCGGCGTGTTCTACGACTCGCTCGACTACGCCAAGATGATCCCGCCGTCGCCGGCGGGCCAGCAGATCCAGCAGGCCTACCAGCAGGCCGTCACGGATGCGTTGGGAGGCAAGGACCCGAAGGCGGCGCTGGACGCCGCGCAGCAGACAGCGATGACCGCCTTCCAGGACGCCACGGGCTGACCCTCGGCCATGGCGAGCATCCAGGCGGAGGCGGCGCGGCGCCCCACGGCGCC
>DASSTH010000284.1:0-7053 GCA_035708025.1 Nakamurella sp.
GGAGGAGTCGGTCAGCCGCGGGTCGTTGCCGGCCAGCGACTTCAACCACAGATGGGCGGCGTCCTGCGCGTCGGCCGGCAGGTCCTTGCCGTACTTGTCCTGGTAGGCCGCCGCCAGCTCATCGCCATGGGCCACCGCGAAACTGGTGAGCATGTCGGTGAACTTGGATTCGTCCAGCGGATCCTCCATGTAGACCTTGCCCTTCCACGCCGGGTCCGTGACGTCCCAGATGTTGCTCAACGGGCAGCCGTCCGGGTAGGCCTCGGTGTTGTAGGCCCACAACTCCGCGCCGTAGGACTCCACCAACGGGTGCTGGTTCTGCTCGTCGATGTCCCCGGCCAGGTCCGGCGGCAGCCAGGAATCGGCCACCTGCAGCGGGATCAACTGCGAGACGATCACCGAGACGTCCGAGAGCAGCGCCACGTCGACGGTGACGTTGCCGGACTTGCCCTCCGCCTCCATCTTGGTGATGGTGTCGCCGTCGCTGCTCTTCACCCCGGTGGTCTTGATGCCGTACTCCTTCTCGAAGTTGGCGGTCAGATCCTTGACGATGCCCGAGGTGTCGTAGACGGTCAGGCTGCCCTCCGCCTTGGCGGCGGCGACCAGACCGTCCAGCGAGAAGTCCGAACCCGCCGCGGCGCTGGAGGACCCGCCTCCGGCGCCGCTGCTGCCGACCGAACCACTGCCGGCCGCAGTCGAACTCGCCTCACCACCGGCGCTGCCGCCGCCCGATGCCGAGGACTGACCGGCATCGGTGACCGAAGCGGTGGTGGTGTCGCCGGACTGTTCCGGCGCGTCGGGTGGAGCGCACGCCGTGGCCAGCAGCAGCGTGGCGGCGGCGGTTGCCGCGAGAGTGCGGTGACGGAGCAGGTGACGTGCGCGCACGGGCTTGTGCCTCCTCGATGTCCCTGACACGGGCACCCGGCTGCCGGGATCACCAGCCGAGCGGTGGGTGTGCCCAGCATCACGACCGCTGGATCGATTGTCAAGACATATGGACCTAAATCTTGAATATGTCACCTCGGGATTGCCGTCACCGGCCCGCGCCGTCCGCCGCGGCCGGCGCGTCACCGCCCGCATCGGTTCCGGCGCGCGGTCAACCGGCCTGCAGCTCGCCGGCCCGTCGGTCCGGGCGGGCGCGCAGCAGCACGGCGGCGGCAATCACACCGGCGGCCAACGACACGATGCCGCCGGAGAGCATTCCCCACCGCGCACCCCAGACGGCGGCCAGCGCTCCCACCGCCGGAGCCCCGAACGCGGTCCCGCCCTTGGCGAGCGTCATGTACAATGCCATCACCCGGCCGCGCACGCTGTCCGGCGCCGACAGCTGGACGGTGGCGTTGGCCGACGTGGTGAACGTCTGCTGGCACACCCCCACGGCGACCAGCAGCAGCCCGCAGGACAGGTAGGAGGGCATCAGGCCGGCCAGGATCTCGCAGCCACCGAACGCGGCGGCACCGACCAGCACGTAACGCATCCGGGGCGCCGCCCGGCCGGCGGCCAGCAGCGCGCCGGTCACCGATCCCACGGCCGCCATGGAGGTCAGCAGGCCGAACTCGCCCGGTCCGCGGTGGAACACCTCGGTGGCCATCAACGGGATGGTCAGCTGGAAGTTCTGCCCGAACGTCAGCACCGTCCCGGCCACCAGGATCACCAGGAGCACCCGGCGGTCGGACCGGACATAGGCCAGCCCCTCCCGGAACTGGCCGCGGCGGCGAACCACCCGGTCGGCCCGCCGCAGCGCGGCCCGGTCCATCCGGGTCAACGCCAGGATCATCGCGCCGTAACTGGCACCGTTGGCCACGAACATCCAGCCGGTGCCGAGCCATTCGATCCCGTAGCCGCCGATCGCCGGGCCGGCCAGCCGAGCCACGTTCATGATGGTGCTGTTCAGTGCGATCGCATTGGCCACGTCCGCGGGGCCGACGATCTCGCCACGAAGGACTGCCGGGCCGGCCCGTCGACCGCCGTGACCATCCCGAGGCCGAGCGCGAGCAGGTAGACATGCCAGACGTGCACCACCCCGGACAGGTCGAGCACGCCCAGCGCGGCCGCCAGCAGTCCGGCGCTGCCCTGGGTGACCTGCAGCAGCGAGCGCTTGTCCAGCCGGTCGATCAGCACGCCGGCGAACGGCCCGAACAGCAGGATCGGCAGGAACTGCAGTCCGAGCACGCCTCCGAGGTCGGTGGAGTCACCGCCGGGCAGGTGCAGCACTAACCATGCCTGGGCGGTGCGCTGCATCCAGGTGCCCAGGTTGGACAGCAGCGCCGCCTCGAAGTACAGCCGGTAGTTGCGTGTGGCCAGCGAGCGGAATGTCCGTCCCCCGGCCACCTGCGCCCCCTGCGCGGGTCAGTGCGCGGTGGGGAAGCTGAGTGGGGCGGCGGCGACGGGCGCGGCGGCTGCCGGCCACCGGGAGGTGATCGCCTGGCTGCGGGTGTAGAACGACACCCCCTCGACGCCGTGCACGTGCCGGTCGCCGAACAACGAGTCCTTCCAGCCGCCGAACGAGTGGTAGGCCATCGGCACCGGGATCGGCACGTTGATGCCGACCATGCCCACGGTGATCCGGCGGGCGAACTCGCGGGCGGCGCCCCCGCTGGAGGTGAAGATCGCGGTGCCATTGCCGTACGGGTTGGCGTTCACCAGGTCGATGGCCGAATCCAGGTCCGGGGCGCGCAGCACCACCAGCACCGGGCCGAAGATCTCCTGGGTGTAGATCTCCATCTCGGTGGTGACGTCGTCGAACAGCGTGGGACCGACGAAGAACCCGTCCTCATGACCGGCGACCACCAGGCCCCGGCCGTCCACCCGCAGGGTCGCGCCGGCCGCTACCCCGGCGTCGATGGCGCCCCGCACCCGGTCCCGCGCCGCCGCGGTGACCAGCGGCCCCATCTCGGCGTCGGCGGCGTTCCCGGGGCCGACCACCACGCTGCGGGCGCGTTTCTCCAGCCGGTCCACCAGATCGTCGGCGCAGTCGCCGACGGCCACCACTGCGGACAGGGCCATGCAGCGCTGGCCCGCCGATCCGTAACCGGCGGCGCTGATCTGGTCGGCCGCGAAGTCCAGGTCGGCGTCCGGTAGCACGATCGCGTGGTTCTTGGCTCCGCCCAGCGCCTGCACCCGCTTGCCGGCCGTGGAGCCGCGCTGGTGCACGTACCGGGCGATCGGGGTGGAGCCCACGAACGAGACCGCGGCGATGCCCGGGTGGTCGCAGATCGCCTCCACCGCGGTGCGGTCGCCGTTGACCACGGTGAACACGCCATCGGGCAGCCCGGCCTCCTGGTACAGCCGGGCGATCATGGTGGACACCGAGGGGTCGCGCTCGCTCGGTTTGAGGATGAAGCTGTTGCCGCAGGCGATGGCCACCGGGTGCATCCAGGCCGGCACCATCACCGGGAAATTGAACGGGGTGATGCCTGCGCACACCCCGACCGGCCGGTGCACGGTCAGGCAGTCGATGCCGTTGGACACCTGGTCGGAGAACTCGCCCTTGAGCAGATGCGGGATGCCACAGGCGAATTCGATGACGTCGACGGCCCGGGCCACCTCCCCCGCGGCATCCGAGATCACCTTGCCGTGTTCGGCGCTGATGATCTCGGCGAGCTCGGCGGAGTGCTGCACCACCAGGTCCCGGAAGGCGAACATGATCCGGGTGCGCGCCGAGAGTGGGCTGTCCTTCCAGGACTCGAACGCCGCGGTGGCGCTCGTCACCGCCCGGTCGATCAGCCCGCCGTCCGCCAGCAGCACCTCGGCCTGTGGCTGCCCGGTCGCCGGGTTGTAGACCGGCGAGGAGCCGGCCGTGGCGGCGGTGTCCTCACGGCCGTCGATCCAATGCGGGATGGTCCTCATCATCGCTCCCTGTGACGCGGCTGGTGACGGGTGGACGGCGGGCGTCGGACCCCTGACGGACAGGGTGCCATGCACCCCGATGCGAGCGTCACGGTGCCCCGGCACCGGTATCCCGCACAGCATCCCACCTCGGTCCAGGCCTCGCTATGCGCTTACATCCATGACATTGTGCAGGCGTGCTAGACCGGATGTCCAGACAAAGTATTGACGGTCGGCCGGTCGGGGCAGCACAATCCGGGGGCGGCGGTCCAGCGGTTGCTGGCCCGTCGGCCCGGCAGGCGGCATCGCGGGGCACGCACATCCATCGTCGGAAAGGGACCACGGACCATGCGGGTAGGGCTGGCAGGCGCCGGACGGATCGGCGCCTCGCATGCCGGGGTGCTGTCCGGCGCACCGGGCGTCGACGCGCTCGTCGTCACCGATGTGGACGGCGCGCGGGCCCGCGATGTCGCCGACCGGCTGGGCGCGCAGGTGGCCGACTCCCCGGAGGAAATGCTGCGCTCCGGGGTGGACGCGCTGGTGATCGCCACCCCCACGGCGAGCCACGCCGAGCTGATCCTGGCCGGAGTCGCGGCGGCCGTGCCGGTGTTCTGCGAGAAGCCGGTGGCGCTGGACCTGGCCGCGACCCTGCGGGTGCAGGCTGCCGTCCTGGAGCGGGACGCGGTGGTGCAGATCGGCTTCCAGCGCCGCTTCGACGCCGGATACGCCGCGGCGCGAACGGCGGTGACCGATGGCCTGCTGGGCACCGTGCACCGGGTGCACGCGATCACCGCCGATCCGGAACCCCCTGCCGCGCAGTACATCCCGACCTCGGGCGGCATCTTCCGGGACTGCCACATCCACGACTTCGACATGATCCGCTGGGTGACCGGCCAGGAGGTGCTGGCGGTGACGGCGATCGGCGCGAACCTGGGCGCCGCGTTCTTCGCCGAGTCCGGCGACGTGGACACCTCGGCCGCGCTGCTGGAGTTGTCCGGCGGCGCCCTGGCCACCCTGCAGGGCTCCCGCTACAACGGCGGCGGCTACGACGTGCGGATGGAGGTCGCAGGCACCGCCGGCACCTGGGCGGTGGGGATGGACCCGCGGGTGCCGCTGCGCACCAGCGAGGGCGGGCTGGTCGGGGCACCGGCGACCTGGCCGAACTTCTGGGAGCGGTTCGCCCCGGCCTACGCGGCCGAGATGGCGGCCTTCCTGGACCTGGCGCGGGGAGAAGGGCCCAACCCCTGCCCGGTCTCCGAGGCGCTCGCCGCGCTACGGATCGCCGAGGCCGCTGATGCCTCGCGGCGGCAGGGCGTGCGGGTCGCCGTCGCGGCGGATCCGGACTACGCGCTGCGCTGACGGGCCAGCCGGCGAACCGTCACGCGCTGCGATCACGGGCCGGTTCGGCCAGCGGGATCGCGGCCCCGGAGACGGCAGCGGTCATCTCGAAGTAGTAGCGGTCGGCCCGGTAGATGTCCCTGCCGAACTCGACCGGCCGGCCGTTGTCGTCGTACACGGTGCGCTCGGTGGTGAGCACGGTGGCACCGCGGCGTTCGCCGATCAGCCGGGCGTCCCGGGCGGCCACCGACGCCGCCCCCACCCGCTGGCTGGCCACGTGCAGCCGCACCCCACGGGAGCGCAGCAGCTGGTACAGCCCGAACTCGGTCAGCTCCTCCGCGGTCAGGTCGGCGTGCGCCGGCGGCAGCCAGTTCCGCAACAGGCCGAGCGGCGCACCGGCGGCGAACCGCACCCGTTCGATGGCCAGCACCCGCGTGCCCACCGGCACCTGCAGCGCGTCGGCCACGTCGGCCGCCGCCGGGCTGACCCGACGGCTGACCACGGTGGTGCTGGGAGACTGGTTGGCGCGCCGCAGATCGTCGTACAGGCTGGTCAGGCCCAGCGAGCGGTTGACGTATCCGTTCATCACCACGGTGCCGACCCCACGCTTGCGGGCCAGCAACCCGCGGTCCATCAGCTGGCCGTAGGCCTGCCGGATGGTCTCCCGGGACAGGCCCAGTTCGTCGGCGAGCGCCACCTCGTTCGGCAGCCGGGCGCCGGCCACCACCGAGCCGCCGGCGATGGCCGCCTCGATCTGTTGGGTCAGCTGGAAGTACAGCGGCACCGGGCTGGACCGGTCGATCTCCAGGTGGAGCCGGACCGGCGCCGGCAACTGGATCGAGCGGGACGCAGGCACTGACCCAGTGTGGCACGCCGTCCGGCGCCGCGTTCACCATCCGGACGCCGGGGGTGGCCCGAAGTCTCCCGACTCGCCGGGCGGGTCGGGCCACCTCGGCCGGCTTCGGAGCTACCCGGACAGGCCGCGACGGCGCAGCAGCGGTCCGATGTCCGGCTCGCGGCCCAGCAGCGAGCGACAGGCGTCCATGAAGTCGACCGTGGCGCCCACCGCGAGTACGGTGCGCCGGAACTCGTCCCCGGCGGCGCGCACCGGACCGGGGTGCACGCCGAACCATTCAACGGTCTCCGCGTCCAGCACCTCGGCCCAGATGTAGGAGTAGTAGCCGGCCGAGTACCCGCTGGCGAACACATGCTGGAAGTAGCCGGTGCGATAGCGCGGTGGGATCAGGTCCAGCGCGATCCCGGCCCTCGCCAGGGCGTCGGCCTCGAACGCCAGGGCGTCATCCACGGTATCGCCCGGCCGGAGCCGGTGCCAGGCCTGGTCCAGCAGTGTCGCGCCCAGGTATTCCACCGTCCGGAAGCCCTCGCCCCACAGTTCGGCCTCCCGGATCGCCTGCAGCACGGCCGGATCCAGCGGTTCGCCGGTGGACACATGGCGGGCGTAGGCCGATGCGATCTCCGGTCGCAGCATCCACATCTCGTTGACCTGACTGGGAAACTCCACCACGTCCCGGGGCACGGCGGTGCCGGACAGCCGGGGATAGCTCACCGTGGAGAACAGCCCGTGCAGGGCGTGGCCGAACTCGTGGAACAGCGTGCGCACCTCGTCCAGGGTCAGCAGGGCCGGCTCACCGTCCGCGGGTCGCGGGATGTTCAGGCTGTTGTAGACCACCGGCCTGGAGTCCAGCAGGAACGACTGGTCCACCAGGTTGCTCATCCAGGCGCCCCCGCGCTTGCCCACCCGCGCGTGGTAGTCGCCCAGGTACAGCCCGAGCGGGGCGCCGTCGGCGTCGATCACCTCCCACACGCGCACGTCCGGGTGGTAGCCGGCCAGGTCCTCCCGCGGCCGGAAGGTGATGCCGTACACCA
>DASSTH010000285.1:0-7612 GCA_035708025.1 Nakamurella sp.
ACCAGACGCAGGCCGAGGACGTGCTGGACACGACCTCCGCCTGGTTCGGGGCGACGCTGGCGCCTCAGGTCCGCAACGGACACTGACGCACCGCGTGAGTGCGAGCTGACCGGCTGTTTCAGCGGGCGCCGGCGAGCTGACCGGCTGTTTCAGCCGGTGCGGTGGGCACTGGCTGATTCGCCGGTGTGCGCTGGGTGTTTCAGCGGGCACCGGTGTGCACTGGCTGGTTCAGCGGGTACCGGTGTGCACTGGCTGGTTCAGCGGGTGCCGGTGTGCGGCATCAGGGCGTTCTCCGGGATCACGCCGAGTCGTCCGGCCTGATAGTCGGCCACGGCCTGCTGCAGCTGGTCCTGGGTGTTCATCACGAACGGGCCGTACATCGCCACCGGCTCGCGGATCGGCCTGCCGCCCAGCACATACAGCTCCAGCGCCGGCTTGTTGGAGTCCTGGCTGTCCGCGGCCCGCATGGTGATCCGGTCCCCCGGCCCGAACACCACCAACTGGCCGCCGGTCACCGGGCGGCCCTCGACGCCGGCCAGGCCGTTGCCGGACAGCACGTACACCAGGGCGTTGTAGGCGGGGTTCCACGGCAGGGACAACTGGGCGCCGGGTGAGACGGTCGCGTGCGCGACCGTGATGGGGGTGTGGGTCGATCCTGGCCCGCGATGGCCGTCGATCTCGCCGGCGATGATCCGCACCAGGGCTCCGCCGTCCGCGGAGGACAGCAACGTCGAGTCGGCACCCTCGATCGCCTGGTAGCGCGGAGTGGCGAACTTGTCGGCCGCCGGCAGGTTGACCCACAGCTGCACGCCGTGGAACAGCCCGCCGGACATCACCAGTTCCTCGGGGGGCGTCTCGATGTGCAGGATGCCGCTCCCGGCGGTCATCCACTGGGTGGCGCCGTCGTTGATCAGGCCGCCGCCGCCGTGCGAGTCCTGGTGCTGGAAGGTGCCGTCGATCATGTAGGTGACGGTCTCGAAGCCGCGGTGCGGGTGCCACGGGGTGCCCTTGGGCTCCAGGGGGGCGTAGTCGACCTCGCCCATCTGGTCCATGTGCACGAACGGGTCCAGGTCGGCCAGCGGGACGCCGGCGAACGCGCGCACCACCGGGAAGCCCTCGCCCTCGAAGCCGTGCGGACCGGTGCTGACCTGCTTGATCGGGCGTTCCACCGCGCCCGGGGCGGCCGCGGCGATGCGCGGCAGGGTGAGGGTGTCGGCGGTGACGGCAGGCATGGGGACCTCCAAGTCGTTGGCCCATCGGCTACCAAGCAGCAACGCTACGCGATGCCTGCTGATTCCGGCAGCCGCGGGACCGCGACCGCGGTGAGTACCAGGGCGCCTGCGGTCCACCGGCCCGGCAGCGGGAAGCCGTCGATCGCCGCGGCGAAGGAGCCGCCCGGATGCAACGTGACGCCGATCGCGGTGGGCTCCAGATGCCGCCGGGTGAGCGGGAACCAGGCCTTGAAGGCGGCCTCTTTCGCGCAGAACAGCACACGATCCCAGGCGGTGCCATCGTGCGGCAGCCCGAGTACGGCCGCGATCTCGGCGTCGGTGGCGACGGTGGCCAGGGCCCGGGCGGGCAGGGCGGTGTGCGGCTCGGCGTCCACACCCAGCGCCAGGTAGGACTCTGCCGGACCGACGGCGGCTGCCCGGTAGCCGTGACAGTGCGTGATGCTGCCGATGACACCGGTCGGCCACACCGGGTCGCCGGCCGGACCCATCGGTATTGCCTGCGGGGGAAGCCGCAGGGCGGCGAGCGCTTCGCGGGCGCAGGCGCGCGCGGTCGCGAACTCCGCCTGTCGATCGGGACCCGCTCCGGCCACCGCGGCCCGTTCGGCCGGGTAGAGCAGGGCGTCCGCGCGGTCGCCCATGACCTCCACACAGTGGATGCCGGGCGGCAGCAACGGGGCAAGCCCCTGACGGGTGCTAACCGGGATCGGCGGGGGCATTGCGGACGGCCGGGACGGATTCCAGCGCGCGGATCGAGATGTGGTGTTGCGGCCCGCGCACCGTCACCTGGACCCGCACGGTCAGTGGCGCGTCCCCGTGGCCGGCGACCGTCACCCGGCCGGCGAGCACGGGTTCGTCGATGCCGGCGTCCGGCAGCGAGACGCTGATGGTGACACGCCTGGTCTGCCCCACGGCGAGGTGGAAGCGCTCCGGGACGATCGCGAGCTGCCATCCGGCGGCCGGCCGTGCCGCACACACGATGTCGGCCGCCACACCGCGGTTGTTCTCGATGGCCAGGTCGGTGCTGGCTTCGGTTCCGGGTGCGCCGGCGATCGTGACGGTCAGCTCGTCGCGGGGCGGGTGTCCGAGCAGCGCCGTGGCCAGGGCATGGACCGAATCCTCGCCGACCGACAGTCCATCCGCGGCGAGATCCATGCCCGCGTCGGTGATGTCGCCCAGATAGTCCGGCAGCCGGTCCCGCAGGAACCGTTCCGCCGACGCCTGGATCTCCGGCTGTTCCAGGGTGCCCGCGGCAATCTCGTCCCGCAGGGCCTGGAAGGCCCGGCCGGTCCACGACTGCTGCCGCGCCGACCAGGCGGAGTACAGCACGTACCAGCCCGTCCACTGCAGCGGGTCGGACAATCCGTCCGAAGCCGGGGCGGCCGGCGCCACCGGCGGCGGACCGATCTCGGCGAGCCGGTGCGCCGGCAGTGTCGAGCGCAGCCACTCGGCGCCGTATTCGAGCGCCACCACACTGATGCGCGCCAGATACCGCAGGCCGCCGTCGGCCAGTCGCTGATAGGCGTCGGCGCCGCGGTCCTGCCAGTGCTGCGACAGCTGCGCGGTCACCTCGTGCGGCGCGAGCCCGGGCAGCGCGGACAGCAACTGCTGGGCGTCCAACAGCGTTGCCGCCCACTGGTTCCAGGCGTCACTCGCCCGACGCTCCAGCCGGTGCGCCCATTCGGTCGACGGATCGGACGGCATGGGCTAGCAGCGGGCGCAGTCGGCGTGGTAACTGTCGCACGCCACCGGCAGGGCGGCGACGGCCACCACGATCGGGCGGGTGAGGCAGCCGCCCAGGCGCACGGTGAAATACCCGACCACGCAGTCGTCGACGTCGACGAAGTGGGCGGCCAGGCGCGAGCCGAACGCCGACCGCAGCGACTGCGACCGCTCCGTGCGCTGATCGTCACCGGCTTCCTCGGTTCGATCTTCCGCCCGTTCCTTGCGCTCGGCATCGGTGTCGTCGCCCCGGTTCTGGCCGCCCTCGGCACTGTCGTCACCGCAGGCGACATGCACCAGAACCTCGATCCTGGTGGTGCTGCAGGCGTCCAGGGTCAACGGGCCCTGCACCGTGGCGACGGCCCGCCATGGCAGCCGGCGACCGCCGGCGGTGCGCACGTCGCTGACGTCCAGGCTCACGTCCTCGCGGGCCCTGCGGGAGTCGTTGTCGATCTCGATGGGGATCACCCGCAGCTCACCGCAGTGCGCGTACACCACGATGTCGGCGTCCTCGATACAGCAGGTGCAGCGGCACGAGTCATCCGATCCACACCCGCACCCGTGCCGGTCGTGCTGATGCCGGTGGCCACCGCCGCGATGTTCGTCACCGCGTTCCCGGCCATGGTCGCCACATCCACACCCCGGCCGGTGTCCGGCCGGCCGGTCACCGGCGACTCCGGGCTGGTAGAGCCCGGGCATGGCGGCGAACATCGAACCGTAGGCGTCGCGGACGGTGTCGTAGCTCTGTCGCAACGAGTCGAGATAGCCGGGAAGGTCCATCATCTCCAGTCGGCTGTTGCGGTGGGACCAGCCGAGATAGGGGGCGTAGGCCGCCTGGCCGCGATCACCCTCGTGCGTTCTGGTTGCGGGCATGGCTCGTTCCTCTCGAATCGGGGGTTTCAGGTCAGCAGGTCCACCACGAAACGCTGCGTCGCGATCCGCGGCAATACCCGGAAGTGCCGGTTGGCGGTGATGGTCGCCGGCATGGTGAGCTTCACCGGGACGGGCCGCCAGGTGCCCGGAGCGACCACCGTCACCGGGTTGCTGAAGGTGACGGTCCCGCCGGTGACCATGGCCGGCGCGGGCTGCACGGACAGCGTCGCGGCGGAGATCTCAACGACCCGCGGGATCGTCACCATCTCCAGCAGCGTCTCGTCCGGGATCGCGCCCACATCGATGGGCGTATTGCCGCGGTTGACGACCAGCACGGTGCCCGCCAACGTCGCGCTCTTGGTGACTCCGGTGAAGGTCATCACGGTCGGCACCACCTCGGCGAGGTAGGTGTCGGCGATGAACACGCTCGCGGCGATCGACTGCGGCCCGGCCGTGGTCTCCAGGTCGATCGAGGCGTTGTAGGTGCCGCCCGGGGTGAACACCGGCATGCCGGACTGGATGGCGAGCCGACGGCTCGCCCCGACCGCGATGGCGGTGTTGTTCGGCAGCGGGATCGCCCCGGTCTCGGGGGTGGGGAAGTCGACGGTCAGGCTGGCGCCGTTGACCGTGATGTCCGCGCCGGAGTTGTTGGTCAGCCACACCTCGCCGGCGACCCGGTCGCGTTCGCCGTAGATCAGCACCGGCTCGGCGATGTCGACGGTCAGCGGCGCGGCCACGGCTGCCCGCTAGTCATCGTGGTCGACGACGCGCACCCGGATTCCCGGCCCGTCGCCGAGGACCCGTGGCCCGGACGGCGGACGGACCGGATACCCGGTGCGCTCGGCGCCGTGCGCCTGGCGGTGCGGGCTGTGGATCGTCTGCTCGGATTCGCCGTGGTAGTTCAGCGCCATCACCTCGATACCGAACAGGGTCATCGAGACGTGGTGCCGATACGGGTTGCACACCGTCGTCTCGGGCAGCGGGGCCAGGCGCAGGGTCTGGCAGGAGTCGACGGCGACCGGCTTGAGATCGATCGTCTCGGCGACCGCCACCGGTTTGAGGTCGATGTTCTCGTTCAGCGTGAGTGGCTGGACGTTCAGGTTCTCGTTGATCGTCAGCGGCTTGAGTTCGAGGGGGTCGACGGTGACCTTCTCGGTCAGGCTGAGCGGTTTGATCTCGATGGGATCGAGCGTGACCTTCTCGGTCAGGCCGATCTTGTCCAGGCCCTTGACGTCGACGGTGACGCTGCTGGAGACCGACGCGCTGGCGCCGCCGCCCCCGTCGAAGATGCCCAGTGGATCAAGAAACGACATCGGACTTCCTTTCGCTGGTCGACCGCAGGATTCGGTATTGCCATGCGCCGGTCCGCATCTGCTCGTAGACCGGCGACCCCGGCACGGCGAGGAAGTTGGAGATCATCGCGCTCCGCTCGCCGAAGGCCTGGACGCGCCCGCCCGCGACCTCGTCGCAGGACGCCAGGACATTGGCGGTGATCTCCCGGTCGTCCCGCACGCGCATCCCGAGCGCCCGCAGGATTGCCCGCACCTCGTGCCAGCGGGCCTCGGGCAGTAGATCGGTGTGCAGGAACCAGCCCCCCGGCCGGAGCACCCGGGCGACCTCGGCCAGGAAGGCTCGCATGTCGGGGTAGGTGTGGGACGACTCGAGGTTGGTGACGACGTCCACGGACAGCTCCGGCAACGGCAGGTGTTCGGCGTCCCCCACCTGGAAACGCAGCCGGGGATTGCGGTGGGTGCGCGCGCAGAACGCCACCGCCTCGGGGGACAGGTCGACGCCGATCACGTCGGCCTGCCAGCGGTCGGCCATCAGCGCCGCCGTGCCGCCACGTCCGCAGCCGACGTCGAGCACCGTCCTGCCCTGCAGATCGGTGCTTCCGATCAGCTCCGCGGCCAGCCGGATCGAGGTCCGGTTGAAGGCGTCCTCGGCCGGTTCGAATTGCGCGTCGTCACCGGTCCCCAGGCTCAGGTAGCCGTAGTTCAGGAAGAAGGACGCCTCACTCATGCCGGTCGCCTCGAGCCGGCGGGTCATCTCGTCGTAGAACTCGCGGTAGCTCGCCTTGGCCGCCGCGCCCGGGCCCTCTCCCTCGATCCCGGGAGCATCGACTCCGGCGGTGTCGCGGACGTCGAGGTCGGCGGCGTCCGGCCCGGAATCGACTGCCGCGCCGCCGTTGTCGATCAGCACGGCCAACTCCCCGACGGTCGGCGCCTTGAACATCTGCAGGACCGGCAAATCGATCCCGAAGGCGTCGCGGATCTCGGCCGCCACCTGCACCGCGAGCAGCGAGTGGCCGCCGAGGTCGAAGAAGCGGTCGTGCACGCCGACCTCGTCGATGCCCAGTTGAGAGGCCCAGATGCGCGCCAGGGTGCGCTCGGTGTCGGTACGCGGCTCGACGTACGCCGTGGACAGGTTGGGGCGCGGGTGCCCGGTCCCGCCCGCCTTGGGCACCCTGGCCAGGCGGACCCACGATTCCAGCCGACCGGGAAGATCGTTGACGGCGACCACCAGCACCGGCGCAGTCGGTGCGCCGAGCGCGCGCAGGAACGCCGCACCGCCCTCGGCCGATGTGATGGCCGCGATGGCGACCGCTTGCGCTTCGCCGGCGTTGTCCCAGGCGTCCCAGGCGATGGTGAGGAAGTCGGCTCCGGAGGCGGCCTCGCGTTCGGCGATCGCGTCCAGGACGGCGTTCGCGCCGGCATAGGCGGCCAGTCCGAGACCGCCGAGCACGGCGGAGATCGAGCCGTGCACCACCCAGCGGCGCGGCTCGCGGCCCCGCATCGCCGCTATCAGGTGCTCCAGGCCGGCGATCTTGGGCGACAGTTGCGCGGCGACCACCGAAGGGCCGGTCTCGGCGGCCAGTCCGAACGCATCGGGGCCGACGTTGGCGGCGCCGTGGACGACCAGGTCGACCCGGCCGAAGCGCTCCAGCGCGGCGTCGACGGCCGCGCGGACCTGATCGGCGTCGTTCAGATCGGCGCCCAGGACCAGCACATCGTCGCGCTGGGCGCGCAGCAGCGCCAGTCGTCGCAGCAACCCGCGGCGCGTCGGCTCGACGGTGGAATCCGCGCTGCCGGCCGCCCATTCGTCCGCGGGCGGCAGGGAGGAGCGCCCGATGAGGGCCAGCCGCGCGTTCATCCCGGTGAACATCGCCTCGGCCAGCGCCAGCCCCATGTGCCCGAGTCCGCCGGTGACGAGGACCACCGGGTCGGGCGGCAGGCCGGCCGGCGGCAGCGTCTGCGGGATCGGTGACGGTTGGTAGTCGCGTACCAGTCGCCGGCCGCCGCGCAGTGCCACCTCGGAGTCCGGCGCACCGGCGGCCAACTCGGCGAGCAGCGGCCCACCGGCATCCGGTTCGCTGCCGATGTCCACGTGACACGCGCGCAGTCCGGGGTGCTCCTGCGGCAGCACCTTCGCGGCGCCGATGCCGAAGGCGCGCGGGGGATACAGCGGGTCGCCGTCGTCGACCCGGGCCACGCCGCGGGCAGCCAGCACGATCGGCAGCGGTCGGGCGGTCTGCTGCGCGGCCAGCGCGACCGACAGCCGCACCGGGGTCAGGAAGGCGTCGTGCGCGGTGCCGGTCAGGTCGTCCTCCCCGGGCGGGCCGGCGGCCCAGCAGTGGATCACGCCCGCCACCCGGCCGGCGGCGCAGACTGCGGCGGCCAGCGAATCCACGTCGTCCGGGCCGACGGCGTACTCGTGCTCACCCGTCCGGCGGAACCCTTCGCCCCGGCGCACCAGTACCGGCACCGCGCCGGCCGCCCGGACCGCCGCCT
>DASSTH010000286.1:0-3709 GCA_035708025.1 Nakamurella sp.
GCAGCAGCGGCGCCGGAGGCGGGTCCTCCAGCGCCGCGGCGGGTTCGGACTTCTCGCTGGACGATCTGGTCGCCGCCGCCCAGGCGGAGGGCAGCCTGACCGTCTACGACACCTCGGGCATCGTCAAGGATCTGACCGCCAACTTCGAGAAGGAGTACGGCATCAAGACCACCGGGGTGAAGAGCAGCGACGGCGACACCATCACCAAGATGGTCGCCGAGGGCAAGTCCGGCAACGTCACCGTCGATGTGGCGCTGCTGTCGGACGTCTCGGTGATCGTTTCGCAGCTCATCCCGCAGAAGACGGCCGACAGCTGGGTTCCGCCGGACCTGGCCGGGGACATCGATGAGCAGGACCAGCACCCGCTGGTGGAGTCCTATGGGGCGGACCTGTGGGCGTACAACACCGAGGCGTTCCCGGACGGTTGCCCGCTGACCAATGTCTGGGACGTGGCCGACCCGGCCTGGAAGGGCAAGGTCTACCTGGAGGACCCGCTGGACTGGTCCAAGTTCACCGACATGCTGACCAGCTTCGCGGTCGGGCACAACGACGAACTGACCGCGGCGTACCAGGACAAGTACGGCAAGGACCTGCCCGGCGACGCGCAGGACGCGACGCACCTGTGGCTGAAGATGCTGGCCGGCAACGACCCTCGACTGGTGGACTCTTCCGAGGACGCCGCCGCGGCGATCGGCACGCCCGGGCAGGGCAAGGACGCCGCCCCGGTCGGCCTGATCAGCCTCGGGAAGTTCCGCGACAACGAGGACAAGGGCTACAAGTTGGGCTTCTGCAAGGAGATGAAGCCGTGGGGCGGCATCGCCACCCCCAAGGACGTCGTCATCGCCACCGGCACCACGCACCCCAACGCCGCGAAGCTGTACGTGCACTACATCCTGACCCAGGAGGGCATCCAGCCGGTGCTGGACGACAGTGGCGCGCTGTCCGCGAACAACTCCGTGACGGTGGCTTCGGACACCTGGCCGGAGGGCCTGACCGACTGGAAGACGCAGCTGCTGAGCATCAACGTCGGTGACGACGTGCTGCGGCAGGCCTTCGCCCAGCGGCAGGACTGGCAGGACTTCTGGCGGCTCAACCACCACTGACCGGCCCCACCGGTCGACGGATCAGTCCATCATCGCGGGCCGCCCGGAAGGGAACGTCACACGGCATGTCGGTCATCCTGTCCCCACCGGTGGAGCCGCCGGCGCCAGCAGCGCCGGCGGCCCCCACCCGGCCCACCCGGCTACAGCGGCTGCGCTACCGCCTGCAGGTCGCCCGGCGCGAGCCGACCGCCTGGATCGGCGTGGTGCTCACCCTGGTCATGCTCTACCTGGTGCTGGCGCCGATCGTGTCCATCGTGCTGGACTCGCTGCGGGTGCACGTCGGCGACGAAGGGCACACCCACCAGCTGGCAGGCGAATGGACCAGCTACTACCTGTGGCGGGTGTTCCGCTCGCCGGTGAACTCCCTGCTGTTCTGGGAACCGCTGATCAACACGCTGACCGTCGCCGTCGGAGTCACCCTGTTCGCCTTCGTGGTGGGCGGGTCCATGGCCTGGCTGCTCACCCGGACGAACATGCCGGGGCGCACCTGGCTGGCCACCGCGCTGGTGGTGCCCTACATGCTGCCGTCGTGGACGTTCGCAATGGCCTGGCTGACGCTGTTCAAGAACCGCAAGGCCGGTGGCACACTGGGCTTCCTGGAGGCGGCCGGCATCACGCCGCCGGACTGGCTGGCTTACGGCCGGCTGCCGATCATCGTCGCGCTCGGCCTGCACTACTCGCCGTTCGTGCTGCTGCTGTTCGGCAACGCGTTGCGCCGCTTCGACTCCCAGTTGGAGGATTCGGCGCGCATGCTGGGCGCGTCACGGCGCACCATCGCGCGCCGCATCGTGCTGCCGCTGATGCTGCCGTCCCTGGGGTCGGCCACCTTGCTGATCTTCGCCAAGTGCCTCGGCACGTTCGGAACGCCGTACCTGTTGGGCCTGCCGGTGAACTTCAACCTGCTGTCCACCTCGCTGTACCAGAACCTGCACACCCGGCAGAACGGCGTCGCCTCGGCGATCGCGATCGTCATCGTGCTGATGGGCGTCACGCTGGTGCTCGGCGACTCGCGGCTGATGAGGGAGCAGAAGCGGTTCGTGACGGTGGGCGCCAAGGGCGCGATGAACCGGCTGACCAACCTGCGGCGCTGGCGCTGGCCGGTCTTCGGAGTGGCCGCCGGGGTGTTCGCGGTCAGCGTGGTGATCCCCGTCATCACCCTGATCCTGTCCACCGTGATGATCAAGCCGGGTAACTTCTCGCTACGGAACTTCACCCTGCGGTATTGGATCGGCGAACGGCTGGACACGGTGGGGTTCCCGCACGGCATCCTGCGCGGCACCGAGTTGTGGAGCGCGGCGTGGAACAGCGTGCGCATCGTCGGCATCGCCTCGTTGATCTGCGGATTCCTGGGGCTGCTGATCGGTTACGTGGTGGTGCGGGCCGGCCGTTCACGGATTTCCCAGTTCCTGCGGCAGGCGTCGTTCCTGCCGTACCTGGTGCCGGGCATCGCATTCGCGGCCGCCTACCTGTCGCTGTTCGCGGTGCAGCGCGGCCCGATCCCGCCGCTGTACGGCACCTTCGCGCTGCTGATCATCGTGCTGGTCGTCACCCACCTGCCGTACTCCTCGCGGTCCGGTATCGCGGCGATGATGCAGTTGGGGCGGGAGCCCGAGGAGGCCGCCCAGGTGTGCGGCGCCCGCTGGACCACCCGGGTACGCCGGATCGTGCTGCCGATCCAGAAGGGACCGCTGGCGGTCGGCGTCGTGCTGCCGTTCATCTCCGGTCTGAAGGAACTCAGCGTGGTGATCATCCTGACCACCGCGGGCACGAACCTGTTGACCACGCTGTCCATCAGCCTGTCCGAGTACTCCTACACGCAACTGGCCAACGCCACGGTGCTGATCATCGCCGCGGTGGCGTTCGGCGCTACCTATTTGGTGCAGAAGGCGACTGGCAGCAGCCTCGCCTCCGGGCTCGAAGGAGCATGAGACATGCCCGACATCACCCTGCGGGGTATCGACAAGAGTTATGTCTCCGGCCAGCTCGCGGTCTCCCGCCTGGACCTGACCATCCCGGCGGGCTCGTTCATGTGCCTGCTCGGGCCGTCCGGCTGCGGCAAGACCACCACGCTGCGGATGATCGGCGGCCTGGAACAGCCCTCCGCCGGCGAGATCAGCGTGGGTGGCCGGGTACTGGACTCGGTGCCCCGCGGCGTGTTCGTCCCACCGGAGCGGCGCCAGATGGGGCTGGTGTTCCAGAGTTATGCGCTCTGGCCGCATCTGACGGTGACCAAGAACGTCGAGTTCGGGCTGCGCATGCAGCACGTCGGCCCGGCCGAGCGGCAGCGCCGGGTGCAGCAGGTGCTCCAGACGTTGCGGATCGCCGACGTCGCCAAGCGGTATCCGGGCCAGTTGTCCGGCGGTCAGCAGCAGCGGGTGGCCCTGGCGCGCATGCTGGTGGTCAAGCCCGAGGTGCTGCTGCTGGACGAGCCGCTGAGCAACCTGGATGCCCAGCTGCGGCTGGAGATGCGCGCCGAGCTCAAGCGGATCCACGCCGAGTTCGGCAGCACCATCGTGTTCGTCACCCACGACCAGCTTGAGGCGATGACGCTGGCCACCCATGTCGCGGTGATGAACACCGGAGTGCTGGAGCAGTTCGGCGCGCCG
>DASSTH010000287.1:0-3865 GCA_035708025.1 Nakamurella sp.
CGACTCGGGGCCAGAAGCGGGGGTCAGCCCGGGGTCACCACCAGGTCGGACGGTCGGCAGCAGCCCGCCAGCGCCAGGGTGATGTCCAGCTCGCCCAGCAGGTGGGCCAGCACGGCGGCGGCCCCGTCCTGCCCGGCGACCGCCAGCCCGTAGGCGTACGGCCGGCCCACCAGCACCGCCTTGGCCCCCAGGGCCAGCGCGATGGCGATGTCCGCGCCGCTGCGGATCCCGGAGTCGAACAGCACGTCGCACCCGTCACCGACCGCGGCGACCACATCCGGCAGGCTCTCCAGGGCGGGCCGAGCTCGGTCCACCTGCCGCCCACCGTGGTTGGACACGATCACCCCGGCCGCTCCGGAATCGGCGGCCGCCAGCGCATCGTCGGGATGCAGCACGCCCTTGACCAGCACCGGCAGCCGGGTGGCCGCGCACAACTGGGTCAGCTGGTCGAAGGTCAGCGCCAGGGTGCCGAAGACCCGCACGAAGGTCTGCACCGCCGCCATCGCGGCCTCCGCCGGGGACCCCGTCACCGGCAACAGCGAGCGGAACACCGGATCCGAGGTGTAGTTGGCGATGCCGTGGCCGGCCAGGAAGGGCAGGTAGGGGCGGTCCAGGTCACGCGGCCGCCAGCCCAGCAGCGGGGTGTCTAGGGTGACCACCAGCGCGCTGTACCCGGCGGCCTCGGCCCGGTGGACCAGCGAGTCCGCCAGTTCCGGCACGTTGGGCCAGTACAGCTGGTACCAGCGCGGGCCGCCGATCTCCGCGACCGCCTCCAGCGGGGTGGACGACTGGGTGGACAGCACCATCGTCACGCCCAGGGCGGCGCAGGCCCGGGCGACGGCCAGTTCCGCGTCGGGGTGCACGATGTCCAGCACGCCGATCGGGGCGGCGAGCACCGGCACCGGGAGCTGCTGGCCGGCGACCGTGGTGGCCAGATCCCGTTCGGCACGCCCGGACAGCATGCGCGGGACGATGCGGTACCTGTCGAATGCGGCCAGGTTGCCGGCCATGGTGCGTTCCGCGCCGGCCCCGCCGTCCAGGTAGTCGAACGCCTCCGGATTGAGCGCTGCCCGCGCGGCCTCGCGGAGCGCCGCCGGCGCGATCGGCACCGGCTGCCGCCGCCCGGCCAGCCCGCCGAGATAGATGGAGTTCTGCACGTCGCCCAAGCCCGCCATGAGAGCGGACAGTACCCAGGCCCGCCGCGTTCGGCATGGTCACGCCGGAACGGGTGGCCGCCACGAAGGACCGCCGCGCCGGAGTTCTTCGGCGCTGATCAAATGTGGGTGTTCGTGACGGGTGTGCCCGGTGGGACGAGTTCGGTCCGCGCGGATGCAGTTGATCAGCGCGGGGTATGAGATGTGCGGCCTATCCTTGGCCGCACGGTGGACCGGATCCCGGCCGCACGGCGCCCCGGACCCGGCCACCCAGTATCGGTCGGCCCGCCCGACCGTCTCGACCAGGGAGGGCCGATGCGCTTCAACCCGAATGCCCGGTTGGACACCTCCCAGGTCCAGGACCGCCGCGGTGCCGGAGGACTCGGCGGCGGCGGGCTCGGCGGCATCAACATCGGCCGGGGCGGCATCGCCGGCGGCGGGCTCGGCCTGATCGGCATCATCGCCATCGTGCTGTTCTCGATGTTCTCCGGCGGCGGGTCCGGCAGCAGCGGTGCCGGCGGATTGCTGGGCCAACTCGCCTCCGACGGCGGCACCGCGGACAACACCGAACTGGCGCAGGAATGCCGCACCGGCGCCGACGCCAACTCCAACGACGACTGCGCGGTGGTGGCGATCGTCAACTCGGTGCAGTCCTTCTGGAAGAGCGAGTTCGCCGCCTCCGGCAGCACCTACTCCCCCGCGCCCACGGTGTTCTACTCCGGTGCCACCTCGACCGGGTGCGGCCAGGGCAGCGCCTCGATGGGCCCGTTCTACTGCCCGTCGGACGGCAACGTCTACATCGACCTGTCGTTCTGGAACCAGCTCAAGACCGACTTCGGCGCCGACAATTCCACCTTCACCCAGGCGTATGTGATCGCGCACGAATACGGCCATCACGTGCAGGATCTGCTGGGCACCTCCGACAAGGTGGGCAGCGGCACCGGGCCCACCTCCGGATCGGTCCGGCTGGAGTTGCAGGCCGACTGCTACGCCGGGGTGTGGGCCAAGCACGCCAGCACCGTCGCCGGCGCCAACGGCCAGGTGTTGATCAGCGACATCACCGATACCGACATCTCCAACGCGGTGGCGACCGCCGGCAAGATCGGTGACGACTGGATCCAAACGCACCTCGGCGGCGGGCAGGCCGACCCGTCGTCGTACACCCACGGGACCTCCGCGCAGCGGCAGAAGTGGCTGACCACCGGCTATCGCACCGGCAACCCGGCCTCGTGCGACACCTTCTCGGCGAAGTCCTTGGGGTGACGGTGTTCCGGCGGGACGGCGCGCCATACCACCGGACGCTCAGTACTGCAACAGGTCCCGGCAGGCTTCCAGCCCGGTGACGGCCACCGTCCAGTCCGGGCGGCGGAACTCGGCCGGTTCGAGCACCAGACGCTGGTGCGCCACCACTTCCCCCGGCCGGCGCTGTTGCCGATCCATGCCGTTGGTCCGGTAGCCCAGCTTGGCGGAGATCCTCAGCGACGACGGGTTGTCGGTGAACGCGCCGCTCTCGGCGCGCACCGCATGCAGCTGCTCGAAGGCGAATTGCAGGACGGCGACGCGCATCTCGGTGCCGATGCCCTCGCCCTGATGGGCCAGCCCGAGCCAGGATCCGGTGTGCACGGTGCGCAACAGCGGGAAGTCGCGGCCGGCGAGCTCCTGCAACCCGACCAGGATGCCGTTACGGCGTACGGCGAACGGGATCCGCCAGTTGCCCGGCACGATTCCGGCGCGCTCCTGCCAGTGGAACCGCAGGGTGTTGGGTATCAGCTGGTCCGGCGGCGCGTCGGTCCAGGGCACCGCGAACGGCATCCGTTCCGGAGCATGCACTCCCGCCAGTACGAGTTCGATGAGTTCCGGCAGATCCTCGTCCGCGAGGACGGTGAGCTGCAGCCGTGGCGTCTCCAGCCGGAGGCCGTAGAGCGGCCAGTACCGGGCCAGCGACTCGCGGGTGCTGCGATGGTGCGGTTCCATGCCGGCACGCTGCCAGTCCGCGCCCCTGGCGTCCAGCGAAATTCCGGCTGCCGGCGTTTCGGGCCCTCGGCTCTGTGCGCAGCGCGGCCCAGCGCCACAGCGCCCCGGGAACCCGGCGCTACAGCGCCCCGGCGCCCCGAACCGGCGTTCGCGAGGATCAACTTCTGCCCTATCCGGGCAAATCCGGCGCGAAACCGGGAAGTTGATCCTCGCCGGCGGAAGTTGATCCTCGCGGAACCAGGTCGAGGACGGTGATGCCGTCGACAGTGCGAACCCACGCGGCGGCACACCGGGGCAACCGCGCGAAGTCGGCGGTCGGCAGTTGCACCACCGGCAGCCGGATCCCGTACAGCTCGGCCGCCACCACCGCGCCCACCACCAGGATGGAGTCCGGCTCGGCCAGTATCAGCGCGGCCGGCGCGGTGCCCGCCCGGATCTGCTCGGCCAGCACCGACGAGGACGACGACGACCCGCGGCCGGCCGGCAGGGCGACCACCCGGCCGGTCAGGGATGCGCCGTGCTGCGGGTGGTGCCGGTCGATGACGTCGCCGGTCGCCGATACGCCGCCCCAGAACGACAGCGGCTCGTCCAGCACCAGCAGCTCTCCGGACCCGGTGCCGGGATGCAGGGCCAGGCAACGGATCCGCCGGATCGACGGTTCCTGGGATGGCGGCTCAGCCCCAACCGGACTCATCGCGCACCGCCCTCCCGGCCCGGGCCGATGCCACGCAGTCGGC
>DASSTH010000288.1:0-8584 GCA_035708025.1 Nakamurella sp.
ACGAAGACCAACACCGGCCGCAACGACGGCAGGGTGATGCTGACGAACTTGCGCCACGCGGTGGCGCCGTCCACGTCGGCCGCCTCGTACCAGTCGGCCGGGATGTCCTGCAGGCCGGCCAGATAGATGATCGCGTTGAAGCCGAGGGTCCACCACACCGTCATGGCGACCAGGGAGATCCAGGCCCACGGCAGCTGGGTGGTCCACGGGATCCAATGCGCGATACCCAGCTTGTCCAGGTAGAAGTTGAGCAGCCCGAAGCTGGGGTCCAGGATGAACCGGAACAGCACCCCCACCACGGCCACCCCCAGCACGTAGGGGGCGAAGAACGCCGCGCGGAAGAACGTACGGCCGGGGAATCTGCGGTTCAGCAACATCGCCAGGCCCATGGGGATCGTCACCAGGAACGGCACGCTCACCACGGTGAAGATCCCCGTATTGATCATCGACGACCAGAAGTCCGCACCGTCCCTGGACCCTGGGAGGAACAGGTTGATGTAGTTGGCGAAGTCGTTCCAGGGCTGGTGCGGCAGCAGGTAGTCGTAATCGTGGAAGCTGACCCAGACGCCATAGACCGCGGGCAGCACCACGAAGGTGACGAACAGGATCAGGAACGGCGCCAGGAACAGCAGCGGCGTGAACGGCGACCCGTCACGCCGCCCGCCCGCGACGCGCGCCTGCCGGGCGGGCCCCGCCGTCGTGCGTGATCCTGCGGCGCGCGTCGCGGCGGTCATGCCGTCACCCGTACTTCTTCTTGTTGTCCGCGAGAATCTTGGTGGCCTGCGCGGCGGAGGACTTGAGCGCGTCCGCCGGCGACTGCTTGCCCAGCACGGCCGCCTGGTAGGCGTCGAACAGCTTGCCGGTGGCATCGCCGATACCCGCGACGGATGGTGGGAAGTGCACGTCCGGCACCTCCTGGGCGAACGCGTCCAACTGCGTCAACTTCTTGAACTCGGCGCTGGCCGCCAGGGCGTTGGAGGCCGGCACCTTCGCGCTGTCGGCCCAGGCGATCTCGTTCTGGGTGAACCAGTGCACGAAGTAGCGGGCGGCGGCGGCCTTGTTCTGGTCGGTCGAGGTGGTCCGGGGCAGCACGAACTGATGGGAGTTGCCCCAGACACCCCCCTGCGAACCGACCTTCGGCAGCGGCGCGGTGGCGATCTTCTGATCCGGCAGCTTGGTGGCCTCGTTGACCTGCCAGATGCCCTGCCAGTTGAAGGCGTTCTTGCCACCCTTGAGAGCAACGTAGTCGGCGTCCTGGGCGACGTTCCCGGGACTGTAGCCCTTCTTGATCAGGTCCAGGATCCAGGTCAGTGCCTGCACACCGGCGTCGGAGTCCCAGGTCGCCTTGGTGACGTCCTTGTCGTACAGGTCACCGCCGAACTGCCAGAGCAGGGACTGGAACATGAATCCACCGGTGAACTGGAAGGGGCTGACCCATGAGCCCTGGATGCCCGCGGCCTTGAGCTTCTCGCAGGCTGCGAGGTATTCCTCGCCGGTGGTGGGCGGCTTGTCGGGGTCCAGGCCCGCCTTCTCCATCACCGTCTTGTTGTAGTACAGGCCCAGGTCGTGCACGTCGATCGGTATGCCGTACCGCTTGCCGGAGTACATGCCGCCGTTCCACACCGCGGGAGCGAAGTCCGATTCCTGCAGGCCGAGGGCGTTGGCCACGTCGGTGATCGGCACGATCACGCTCTGCGCGGCCTGCGTGGGTATGTCGTCGATGTGCATGACGGCGATGTCGGGCCCGTTGCCGCTGGTCACCGCGGCGGGCAGCTTCTGGAAGAAGTCCGCCCATTGCATGATGTTCATCTGCACGGTGACGTTCGAGGTCTTCGAATTGAAGTCCGCGACCATCTTCTTGGCCACGTCCCCGTCGGCGCCGGTCCAGCCGTTCCAAAAGTTGACGGTGACCTTCGGGCCGTCGTACGCGGTTCCGCCCGAGCCCGAGGTCGCGGCCGCGTTGCCCACCGCAGGCGGCGTGCTCTTGCCGCCGCAGGCGGCGAGCGCCGCAGCGCCGCCCACCGCACCGGTCACGGCGAGGAACCGTCGCCGAGTCAGCGTCGACAGGTCGTTCATCACACTCTCCTTTCGCCCGGCGATGCGCTGGGCTTAGTGGTGCCCACCGCGGGTGGTGAGCACGATCACGGAAAACGAGACCGGTGGGACCGTGGCCTGGAGGGTGTTGCCGTCCAGCCGGGCGGTTCCTCGCCGCGGGACGACGCGATCCGGATGGTCAGCGCTGTTGCCGGCGTGGACGTCGGCATCCGCGATGAAACGGTGCTCGGCGATGGAGATGTCCTCGCCCATGCCGCGCAGCGCGACCGACAGGTCGATCGGCTCGTCGATGCTGCGGTTGACCAGGAAGAGGGACAGTTGCCCGTCGTCGAACGCGGCGGCCGCCTGCAGTGCGGGCACCCTGCCGTACCGGTCCGTGTCCAGCAGCGGAGCGTCGACGCTCAGGTGCAGTGACCGGCCGGTGCCGTAGCGGGAGGCCAGCGCGAACGGATGGAAGATCGTCTGCCGCCAGGCGGGTCCACCCGGCTCGGTCCGGATGGGGGCGATGATGTTGACCAGCTGGGCCTGGCAGGCCACCGTCACCCGGTCGGCGTGTGACAGCAGCGCGATGAGGAACCCGCCGACCACCACGGCGTCGGCGACCGAGTAGGTGTCTTCGATCAGGCGCGGCGCGTGTTCCCAGTCCCGTTCCGGCTGGTCGTGATAGTCGGTCTGGTGCCAGACGTTCCACTCGTCGAACGAGAGCATCATCGGTTTGTCGCTGCGCCGCACCGCCTTGACGTGGTCGCAGGTGGCCACCACGTCGCCGATGAACGCGTCCATGTCCGCCGGTGACGCGAGGAAACTGGCCAGGTCGCCGGCGTGCGGCTCGTAGTAGGCGTGCAGGGAGATGTAGTCGACGACGTCGTAGGCCCGGCTCAGCACCGTGCGTTCCCACGCGCCGAAGGTGGACATGCCCCGACCCGAAGACCCGCATGCCACCAACTGAATGGTCGGGTCGACCAACTTCATCGCCTTGCCGGCCTCGGCCGCCAGTGCGCCGTACTCCTCGGCGGACTTCTGGCCCACCTGCCAGGGACCGTCCATCTCGTTGCCCAGGCACCATAGCTTGACTCCGAACGGGTCCGGTGAGCCGTTGCGCCGCCGACGTTCCGACAGTTCGGTGCCGGAGGGGTGGTTGGCGTACTCCACCAGGTCGGCGGCCTCCTGTACACCGCGCGTTCCCAGATTGACCGCCAGCATGGGTTCCACCTGCGCCCGCCTGGTCCAGTCGACGAACTCGTGCAGGCCGAAGGCGTTGGTCTCGACGGACTTCCACGCCAGATCCAGCCGGGTAGGCCGGCCGGCGACCGGACCGACGCCGTCCTCCCAGCGATAGCCGGAGACGAAGTTGCCGCCCGGGTACCGCACGACGCTGACACCCAGCTCCCGGGTCAGCTCGATCACGTCCCGGCGCAGGCCGCTCTCGTCCGCGAGCGGATGGTCGGGTTCGAAGACGCCGCCGTAGACGCATCGCCCCATGTGCTCGACGAACGATCCGTAGAGGCGACGGTCGATCTCGCCGACACAGAAGTCCGGGTCGACGACGACTCGTGCTCGCATCGCAGGCCTCTCGAACGGGCGGGTACAACGTTCGCGCTGGGCCACCAGGGTCGATCCCGGCCGGGGCGGCTCTACAACGTTGTAGAATCAACGGCCATGTTGTACAACGTTGTAGAAGCCTCGTCAAGAGGTGGCTCAGGATCCGACCGAGTCAGCTGAGGTCGGAGGAAGCCGGCCCCACCGTTGGGAAGGGTGAAGTGGTGACTCCCCGGCTGAAGGACGTCGCGGCACTGGCCGGCGTGTCGGTCAAGACGGTGTCCAACGTCATCAACGACTACCCGTTCGTGCGGGAGGAGACCCGCGTCAGGGTTCAGCTGGCGATCGACAAGCTGCGGTACCGGCCGAATCTGTCGGCGCGCCGGCTGCGCACCGGGCGTAGCGGACTGATCGCACTGTCCTTGCCGGAAATCTCCACCCCGTATTTCGGAGAGATCGCCGGCCTGATCGTCGACGTCGCCGAACAGCGCGGCTGGACCGTGCTGATCGACCAGACCGGTGGCGAGCGGTCGCACGAACAGCGCACCGCAGCAGGGATCCGGGCGGACCTGATCGACGGGTCGATCGCCAGCCCGCTGTCGATGACTGCCGCTGATATCGCTGCGCTGGACCCCCACCATCCCGTGGTGCTGCTCGGCGAGCAGTTGGCCATGGTCGCGGCCGACCACATCGCGATCGACAATGTACGGGCCGCGCGGGAAACCACGGAGCACCTGATCTCCTTGGGTTGCCGGCGGATCGCGGTGATCGGGGCGCGGCCGCGGCACAATGGCACGGCCAACCTGAGGCTCGAGGGCTACCGGTTGGCACTGGACGATGCCGGCCTACGGCCAGTGCGCTCCCTGGTCGCGCCGGCGTCGGACTTCCACCTGGCCGACGGATACGCCGCCATGCAGGCCCTGCTCCGGACTCGACGGCCTCCGGACGCGGTGTTCTGCTTCAACGATCTCCTCGCGTTCGGCGCATTACGTGCCGTCGCCGAAGCGGGACTGGCCGTGCCCGGCGACATCAAGATCTGCGGGTTCGACGACATCGAACTGTGTCGGTACAGCAGCCCGACACTCACGTCGGTCTCACCGGACAAGCGGGCGATCGCCGAAACCGCCGTCGACCTGCTGGCGCGTCGGATCACCGGAGCGGAGACGGGGCCAGGTCAGGACATCGTCGTACCGCACACGCTGGAGGTGCGGGACAGCACCGCACCGGCGGGCCAACGCCGGTAGGCCCGGCCGCGGACCCGCCGTCGCTGCTCCCGGGGGTCGGGGCGAGCGTCAGGGTGTCGCTGCCCGCGGGCAACGCCTGGGGCAGGTCCGCGGCCGGCGTCAGTGGGATTGAGATGGGATCCGCGGCCGCCGCCGCACCGGCCCGGGGACCAGGATCATGGCCAGCAGCAGAGCCGACACGGCGCCGGCACCGACCAGGCGCGCGCGGATCATCATCGGTCCTCTCGGGCACGATGCGCATCGTGCCGGCTCGATGCGGCTGACGAGGGACGGAGCGGGTCAGCGGCATGGCCACACCACGCGCCCGGGCTTCTCCCCCCTGCGTCAGACGTTAAAGCGGGCACCGGCTCGAGACATCCGCCACATGGCGTATTGGTGCGAGATGACACGAAGACGGCGCCAGCTACGGTGAGGACAAGACCGGCGACAGCCGTGATCATGACCGTCCGCCCCGAAGCCTGCTGGGCCCACCGGAGGTCGCCGGGACGACGATGCAGCGATGCCCCGGGACGCCTGTCCATGACGTCCCGGGGCATCGCATCAGTAGCCCCGATGGGATTCGAACCCACGCTACCGCCGTGAGAGGGCGGCGTCCTAGGCCGCTAGACGACGGGGCCTTTGCTGGTGCCTTCCGATGGTACCGGATTCGCCGGGCGCCCTCGCCCGTCACGGCATCCGGCCGTGGATCACACCGCTGGGGTACTAGGACTCGAACCTAGAATGGCTGAACCAGAATCAGCTGTGTTGCCAATTACACCATACCCCACAGGCCCGTTCGGGACGGGCGCCGAGCATCGATAGTACAGGCCCCGGGGCGGTGATCCCAACCGAGCGCGGGCCGCGTAGCGGAGGCGTGCGGCGCTACCCGGCCGCGGCAACCGGGTTGGTCAGGGTGCCGATGCCGGACACCGTCACCGACACCTCCTCGCCGTCCGAGATCGGCCCGACGCCCTCCGGGGTCCCGGTGAGGATCACGTCACCGGGGAGCAGGGTCATCACCGCCGAGCAGAACTCGACGAGCTCGCCGATGGTGAAGATCAGATCCCGGGTGTGGCCGTCCTGCCGCACCTGCCCGCCGACCTCGGTGCGCACCGACACGTCGGACGGGTCCAGGTCGGTTTCGATCCAGGGACCGAGCGGGCAGAAGGTGTCGTAGCCCTTGCCGCGCAGCCAGGGGCCGTTCGGCTTGCGTAGATCGCGGGCCGTGACGTCGTTGCCGACGGTGTAGCCCAGGATCACCCCGGAGGCGTCCTCCGCCCGGACGTTCCGGCACGGACGTCCGATCACCAGCGCGAGTTCGCCCTCGAAGTCCACCCGCCGGGACGCCGCCGGCAGCCGGATGGCGGCACCCGGGCCGATCACCGAGGTCGACGGCTTGAGGAAGATCATCGGTTCGTCGGGGACCTGGTTGCCCAGTTCGGTGGCGTGCTCGGCGTAGTTGCGGCCGATGCCGATCACCTTGCTGGGCAGGATTGGCGCCAGCAGCCGGACGTCGGCCAGCGGCCAGCGCCGTCCGGTGAACGTCGGGTTGCCGAAGGGGTGGTCGGCGACCTCCCGCGCGGTCTCCTCCCCCGCGGGACCGTCGATGGCGGCGAACGCCACCCCATCCGGGTGGGCGACACGAGCCAGGCGCACGAGAGACCTCCATCGACAGCGGATCGGGCAGGGCGAGAGTACCGCCGCGGTCAGCGGTGACGGACCGCTCCCCCGACCGTCGCCGCGGCGGCCGGCGCGCGCTCCCGGCCCACGGCGTAGACCAGCGAGTCCAGCAGCGCCTGGAACGAGGCCTCCACCACGTTGGCGTGCACCCCGACGGTGGTCCACTCGTCGGTGGCCTCCGCGGAGGTGACCAGCACCCGGGTCACCGAATCGGTGCCGGCATGGCCGGCCAGGATGCGCACCTTGTAGTCGGTGAGCTCCACCCCGGCCAGCTGCGGGTAGTGGGCCACGATCGCCTGCCGCAGCGCGGAATCCAACGCGTTCACCGGGCCGTTGCCCTCCGCGGTGGCGATCACCCGCCGGCCGCCCACGTGCACCTTCACGGTCGCCTCCGCGTTGACCGCTCCGCTACTGCCGGAGTGCTCGACGATCACCCGGTACGACTCCAATTCGAACGGCAGCGGATCCGGTTGCCCGCTGGCGCGATCGAGCTCGCGGCGCAGCAGCAGCAGGAAGGAGCCGTCGGCGGCCTCGTAGGACCATCCGGCCGCCTCCCGGGTCTTCACGGTGTCCACCACCCGGGACACCACCTCCGGGCGGGAGGTCAGGTCCACGCCCAGCTCGGCGGCCTTCAACTCCACCGAGGCCCGGCCGGCCATCTCGGTGATCAGGATGCGCATGTCGTTGCCCACCACCGCCGGGTCGATGTGGTTGTACATCTCCGGGTCGACCTTGATGGCCGAGGCGTGCAGGCCGGCCTTGTGCGCGAAGGCGACCGACCCGACGTACGGCTGGTGGCCGTCCGGGGTCAGGTTGGCCAGCTCGGCGATGGCGTGCGAGACCCGCACCATCTCCGCCGCCCGGCCGGCCGGCAGCACCGGCATGTCCATCTTGGTGATCAGGTTGCCCAGCACGGCGAACAGGTCGGCGTTGCCCGGGCGTTCGCCGTATCCGTTGGCGGTGCACTGCACGTGCGTGACGCCGGCCTCCACGGCGGCCAGCGTGTTGGCCACCGCGCAGCCGGTGTCGTTCTGGCAGTGGATGCCCAGCCGGGCCCCGCTGCGCTGGGCCACCTCGGCCACCACCCGGCCGATGCGGGAGGGCAGCATTCCGCCGTTGGTGTCGCACAGCACCACCACGTCGGCGCCGGCCGTGACGGCGGCCTCGACGACCCGCAGCCCGTAGTCGCGGTCCGCGGCGTAGCCGTCGAAGAAGTGCTCGCAGTCCAGGAATACCCGCCGGCCCTGCCCGACCAGGAGCCGCACGGTGTCCGCGACCATCGCCAGGTTCTCCTCCGGCGTGGTGCGCAGCGCCCGGATGACGTGCCGGATGTCGGACTTGGCCACCAGCGTCACCACCGGGGCCCGGGAGTCCAGCAGCGCCTGCACCTGCGGGTCGTGGTCGGCCCGCACGCCGGCCTTGCGGGTGGCGCCGAATGCCACCAGCGTGGCGGTGGACAGATCCAACTCGCCGTCCGCGGCCCGGGCGAAGAACTCGGTGTCCTTCGGCACCGCCCCGGGCCAGCCGCCCTCGATGAAACCCACCCCGAGCTCGTCCAGCAGGGTGGCGACCGCGATCTTGTCGGTGACGGAGTAGCTGATGCCCTCGCGCTGCGCTCCGTCGCGCAGGGTGGTGTCGAACACGTGGAAGGTGTCGCCGAGGGGCAGGTCGGAATGCGCGGTCGGTGCCGTGGCCATGGTGGGCCTCCGTTGCTGCGGTGTCGTGGGGCGGTGCACTGGACGCGGCGCCCGTCGGGTGCGGGCGCGCGGGTCGGCCTGCTGTCTTCCACGGGTCCGCCGGGGTGGTGACGGAATGACCCGGGAAAACAAAAGACCCCCCGCGGTGCGGGAGGTCTGCGCGTCGGTGCGGGTGACCGGCGCGCTAGCTGCTAATGATCGCGGGGGTGGGTGCGATGCGCGGCATGGCGCACAGTCTGCCACAGCCCGCGCCGGGGTGCGCGCCCGGGAGGACATGGGCATCGTCCGGCCCGGCCCCGGCACCCGCGCGGCATCTCCGCCAGTCCGGGGCTGGCCTGCGGAGCCGCCCGGCCGGCCCGCGGCCGATCAGCTCGCGGCCAGGGCCGCCAG
>DASSTH010000289.1:0-3871 GCA_035708025.1 Nakamurella sp.
CCACAGCGTGCAGCCCTTCTCGGGCAGCACGTACTTCAGGTTCGGGTTGTCCGGCTGCAGCTGCACCACGTCGCCGGTCCAGGCGACGCAGGCGGCGATGTCACCGGAGACCAGGCCCTGCGCGTAGTCGTTGCCGGTGAACTGCCGGATCTGGCCGGCGTCCACCGCCTTCTGCAGCTTGGCGATCGCCGCGTCGAACTGCTCGTCGGTGAAGTCGCTGCAGTCCGCCCCCATGTCCATCAGGGTCAGCCCGACGGTGTCGCGCATCTCGGTCAGCAACGTCACCTTGCCCTTCAGTGACGGGTCGGTGAGCAGCTGGTCGATGGACTCGATGGGCTTGCCGGTGACGTCGGGGTTGTAGGCGATCCCGGCGAACCCGGACTGCCACGTCACCGACTTGTGCCGGCCCGGATCGAACGAGACGTTCAGCAGTTCCGGGTTGAGGTTCTTCAGGTTCGGGATCATCGAGTGGTCGATGTCCTGCAGGTATCCCAGCCGGATCAGCTTGGCGACCATCCAGTCGGTGACCACGAAGACGTCGGCGCTGATGGGCTTGCCGGCCGCCAGCAACGGCTGGATCTTGGCGAAGTACTGGTCGTTGTCGTTGACGTCCTCGGTGTAGGTGACCTTGATGCCGGTCTGCTGGGTGAACGCGTCCAGCGACGGGTGCTTGTTGGCATCGTCCTCATCGACGTCGAGGTACTCCGGCCAGCTGGACCAGTTCAGCGTCTTGTCGGTGTCCGACCGGTCCGGCACGGCCGGTGCGCTGCTGGCCGAGGAACTGCCCGAGGTGCCGGCGGTGGCGCCGGTGCTGCTGCCGGGCGTGCTGGCAGGCAGTCCACTCTGGCCGGACGCACTGCCCGAGCTGGCCGTGCTGCCGGCGCCGCTCGCCGACGTGCTCGGACCGGCCGCCGCCGAGCTGGTGCCGGGGGCCGGCGTCGTGGTCCCGCCGGTGCCACCGGTGCCCTTGATGCCGCAGGCGGCCAGGAAGGCGGCCGTTCCGGCGAGGCCGGCACCGCGCAGCAACCGGCGCCGGGTCAGCGCGGACAGGGCGGGCGGGACGGGGGAGTCGTGCTGGGTCACGGGCACCTCCGGGCGAAGAACGCTGGTCAGCTGGGGTTCAGCGAGGTTCAGCGAGATCCAGCGGGATACTGACACTTCGCGGCGCGGTTAGGCAAGGATTTCGTAGGCAGTGAGCGAATCTGCAACGAAAATGCTACGGTTCTGCCGCCGCAAGGGCCGGGATGGTCGCTATCGGGCCACCAACACGCACATTCTCGCACATTCGCACGGCGACCCCGCCGCCGCGGCGGCGGTGCGGAAGCCATCGACGGCAATCGTCTCAACCGGACTCTTTCTGCTGTCCAAAGCGCCGCAGACAACTGATTACGTAGCTCGTGACACGCTGCACGATCGGATCCGCTTGCGTTCTGCGGCACCGCGCGCCCATCATGATGGGCATGGCCCGGACCGGAGCGGTGACCCAGCGCGACGTCGAGGCCACGCCACGTGCCCGGACGGCCCCTCCGGTGCTGGACGAGGTGTCCAAGGCGATCGTCGAGCAGTTACAGCAGGACGGGCGCCGTCCGTACGCCGCCATCGGTGCCGCCGTCGGCCTGTCGGAGGCCGCGGTGCGGCAGCGGGTGCAGCGGCTGGTGCGCTCCGGCATGGTGCAGATCGTCGCCGTCACCGACCCGGTGCAGGTCGGCTTCGCCCGCCAGGCGATGATCGGAATCCGGGCCGAGGGCAACCTGGACCCGATCGTCAAGGAACTCTCCGGGATGGACGAGGTGGACTACGTGGTGGTCACCGCCGGGTCCTTCGACATCCTGGCCGAGGTCGTCTGCGAGGACGACGAGGACCTGCTGCACCTGCTGAACGAGCGGATCCGCACCATCGACGGGGTTCGCAGTACGGAGAGCTTCGTGTACCTCAAGCTGGCCAAGCAGACCTACACCTGGGGCACCCGCTAGCCGATGCCCGTCACCGACCCTGTCAGAAAGCTGGAGAGATGAGCTCAGCAGTGGGCACCGCCACCGACCACCTGTGGTTGCACTTCAGCCGGATGTCGGCCTATGCCGACAAGCCGGTCCCCACCATCGAACGGGGTGAGGGCGCCTACATCTTCGACACCAACGGCAAGCGCTACCTGGACGCGCTGTCCGGGCTGTTCGTGGTGCAGGCCGGGCACGGCCGGCGGGAGATCGCGGCGGCGATGGCGGCCCAGGCGGAGAAGCTGGAGTACTTCCCGATCTGGGGTTACGCGCATCCCGGGGCGATCGAGCTGGCCGACCGGTTGGCCGCGCTGGCACCCGGCAACCTGAACAAGGTGTTCTTCTGCTCCGGCGGAAGCGAGGCGGTGGAGACCGCGTACAAGCTCGCCAAGGCGTACTTCAAGGCGGTCGGCAAGCCAGGCAAGTACAAGGTGATCTCGCGGAACATCGCCTACCACGGCGTGACGCAGGGCGCCCTGTCGGTGACCGGCGTCCCCGGGTTCAAGAAGGACTTCGAGCCGCTGCTGCCGGGCAGCGTGCGGGTTCCCAACACCAACTTCTACCGGGCCCCGGCGTTCGTCGCGGACGACGAAAAGGCGTTCGGCCAGTGGGCCGCGAACCGGGTGGAGGAGGCGATCCTGGCCGAGGGACCGGAGACCGTCGCCGCGGTGTTCGCCGAGCCGGTGCAGAACGCCGGCGGCTGCTTCCCGCCGCCGCCCGGATATTTCGAGCGGCTGCGGCAGATCTGCGACGACTACGACGTGCTGCTGATCTCCGACGAGGTGATCTGCGCCTACGGGCGGCTGGGCACCATGTTCGGCTCGGCGAAGTACGGCTACGAGCCGGACATCATCACTTCCGCGAAGGGGCTGACCTCCGGGTACGCGCCGCTCGGCGCCGCGCTCATCTCCGACCGGCTGTACGAGCCGTTCGGCAAGGACGGCGCGATCTTCGCGCACGGCTACACCTGGGCGGCGCACCCGGTGGCGTGCGCGGCGGCCCTGGCCAACCTGGACGTGTTCGAGTCCGAGGACCTGCTGGGCAACGTGCTGCGGCACGAGAACGACTTCCGGCAGACGCTGGAGAAGCTGTACGACCTGCCCATCGTGGGCAACGTCCGCGGCGACGGCTACTTCTACGGCATCGAACTGGTCAAGGACAAGGCGACCAAGGAGACGTTCACCGGCGCCGAGGCCGAGCGGGTGCTGCGCGGCGTGCTGTCGCCGGCGCTGTGGGAGGCCGGCCTGTACTGCCGCGCCGACGACCGCGGGGACCCGGTGGTCCAGGTGGCGCCCCCGCTGATCTGCGGTCAGCAGGAGTTCGACTTCATGGAGCAGGTGCTGCGCGACGCGCTCGCCCGCGCCTGGCAGTCGCTCTGACCGCCCCCGACTTCGCGAGGATCAACTTCTCGTCGCGAGGATCAAAGTGCAGGATTCCCGCCCGATTCGTTCGGTTCGGCGTTAAGTTGATCCTCGCCGGCCGACGACGATCCTGGTGAGTCCGGTGGGGGGCCGCCCGGGTGCCGGAGGTGCCATGACGGACTATCGCGGGCTGAGCCTGTGGCTGGACCGGCTGCCCGGACCGCTGCAACCCCGCGAACCGCTGGCCGGTGACGAGGAAGCCGACATCGCCATCGTCGGAGCGGGTTTCACCGGCCTGTGGACCGCCTACTACCTGCAACGAGCGGATCCCTCGCTGCGGATCGTCCTGCTGGAGCGGGAGGTCGCGGGCTTCGGCGGGTCCGGGCGGAACGGCGGCTGGTGCTCGGCGCTGTTCCCGGCCTCCTGGGAACGGATCGCCCGGGGCCACGGGGCCCCGGCCGCGGTCGCCATGCGGGACGCGATGCGCGACTCGGTGCGCGAGGTCGGGGCGGTCAC
>DASSTH010000290.1:0-2112 GCA_035708025.1 Nakamurella sp.
CGCCCGTTGCCGACCGGCACCCGCCGCGGCAGTCCGGTGCGCCGGCCACGGGTCTCCAGCACCGCCAGCCCGAGCGGGTTGACGCCGACGGCCAGCAGCGCCCGCACCAGCGGGTTGATCAGCCAGTGCTGCACCGCCCGCACCAGGCGCACCTTGAGCCGGCGGCTGCGGGCCGTCACCAGCAGCAGCGCCAGGTAGACGGCGCTTTGCACGAGGGGGGTGAGCAACCCCGACCCCGGGCTCAGCAGGTACAGGCCCCACACCAGCGTCAGCGCCGCGATGTTGCCGGCGATCAGGCCCCTGGGCAATGTCATACGACCGTATATCTCCATACGACTGTATGATCCTCGGTATGCCGCAGATGTCAAGCCGCGCGTCCCGCCAGGCGGAGCTGACCCAGGCCGTCATCGACATCGTCGCCCGGCACGGGCTGGACCGGGTCAGCGTTCGGGAGGTGGCCTCGGCGGCCGGTGTGTCGATCGGCACGGTGCAGCACTACTTCCCCACCAAGGAGGAGCTGCTGACCGCCGCCTACACCGAGGCGGTGCGACGCATCCGGGACCGGCTGGGCGCCCTGCGACTCGGCCCTGATGCGCGACGGAACCTGGCCTCGGTGCTGCGCCAGCTGCTACCGCTGGACGACCGGCGGACCACCGAGGCAAAGGTCTACCTGGCCTTCGCCGCTGCGGCCGCCACGTCGTCCGCGCTGGCGGCGATCCAGCGGTCGGTGCTGGCCGAGTTGCACACCGCGCTCACCGATGCGTTCACGCTGGCCTGGGGTGACGGGGTGCCCGCGGCACGCCGGCGCGCGGCCGCGCACGCGGTGATCGCATTGGCGGACGGCCTCGCGCTGCACGCCGTGACCACCACGGGCTGGCTGGGTCATCGAGCGTTGACCGACGCCGCCGACCTGGTGATCGACTCGCTGCTGCACGGCGACGTCGCGCGCTGACCATCAGGCACTCGAGTGGGCAACGCCATCCACCCACAGCGAGGTCTCCCGCCGGCGTCGGCGATCCTCACATCACCACAGCGGCGACCAGCACGGCGATCTCGACCGGCACGACCGCCATCAGGTAGCGCAGTCCGGCCGGCCGCAGCACCCGCCAGTCGCACCGTGAGTGCGGCGGGATGGCCCCCGCGATGCCGGCCAGCTGATGGATCAGCGGCATGAGCAGTACCAACATCGCCAACCCGACATCCAGCACCGGCCCGTCATGCAGCAACCGGTAGATCACCAGCCCGATCAACAACAGCAACGGCACCACGGACCCGGGGGCGAACGCCGTGCCCAGCACCAGCAGCATCATCACGATCCCGGCTACCGAGAGCACCCCGACATCCGGCACCGCCGCCATGGCGACCGCCGTCGCCGCGGCGGCCGCGGCGCCGAGCACCAGACGCATTCCCCAGCCGGGAATGCCGGTCGCAGCCGTGCGGGCATCCTGGTCCGGTCCGGCGTCGCTCTGCGCTCCGCGGGCCTCGCCCGCTCCGGCGTCGCTCACCGTGCCCGATTGTTCGCTCCGCGCTCCGCTCGCCGGGCCTGCCGCTCCGCGGCGACGGCCCTGCCTCGCTCCGGCGTCGCTCACCGTCGGCTCCGCATGACGTGCACGGCCGTGGCCATCTGCACACCGATGTTGCCGGCATCCCAGCTGAGCACCGGGATCCCCATGCCGCGCAACCGGTCCAACCGCAGCTCGCGCTCCACGGTCAACACCCGCAGGTGGTCGGCGTCGCGCAGGGTGGCCGCGCGCAACATGCCGGTCAGCGGCAGGGTGTCCACCACGATCACCCGATGCCCACGGGTCTGGCAGTCCAGCACGGCGTCGGCGGACGCCTGGTTGATCATCGGCGAGCAGAACACCACGATCTGCCCCGGGCGCAGCCCCCACCAGGGCACCCCGATCAACCGGTACCGGCGGTTCTCCAACAGCGCCAGCTGGTGCCGGATCCGTTGCAGCTGCCGGTTTCCGGCGCCCGGCCGGAGGATCCGGCGGGGCATGCTGGCGGTCACCAGCCCGACCCGGTCGCCCTGGCCGAGGTGGGCCGCGGCGATGGCCGCCGTCGCCGCGACCGCCAGGTCGAGGCTGGACGAGCGCAACCGGCGCTCCT
>DASSTH010000291.1:0-3203 GCA_035708025.1 Nakamurella sp.
CGGGTCCCGCGTCGGCTGGCCGGGCCGGGTCGCGCAGGTCGGCCGGGTCGGGCAGGTCCGCGAACGTCGCCAGGCAAACCAGAACGATCCCGCCGTCCTGTGCCACGGTGGCCGACACCGCCGAGAGTCGCCGGCCCCGTCGCAGCACCGTCACCGCCACCTCAGCGTCGCCGGGTATCGCGGGCGACGCGAAGCTGGTGGACACCGCGACGGCATCGCTCCGGGTCCCGAGGATGGCGGCCGCCGCCCGGACCGCCACCGCCTGCAGATAGCCGCCGTTGAGGATGCGGCCATCGACATTCCACTCCGCGTCCAGACGGACCCGGACGGTGCGGTCGTCGATCACCTCGCCGGCGGTGTCGATGTCGAAGCGGAAACCTGGCATGGGCCCAGTCTGCGGCAGCGCCCCGCGGTCCGCGGTTGCTCGGTTGCGGGCCCCGGTCGACGAGCGTGTCGCGGTGTCACCGGCCAGGGGGGTGATCCCACTCATGGTTCACGGTGAGCCGGCGCCGGTCGCGGGATACGCGCCCCTGCCCGGTTGTCCCGCCTGCGGTGCCGGGTTGGACGAGCGATGTCAGAACGGTGGGTCGTCAGGGTCGTCGTCCAGGTCGGGCGCGATCGTCGGAGGTGCCGAGGGTCCGCGATCGGTGGTGCTCGGATTCGTCGGCCGGGCCGCTCGCCGGTCCAGCGGTTCCTCGGCACCCGCGCCTGCGCCGAACCACAGGGTGCGCCGTGCGGAGCGCGGACCCGTGTGGGATCCCGGTCGCTCCGGATCGGGGCCCGCGTCCGCCACGCCGTTGTGCGGCTCGCGCGAGGTCAGGAATTCGTCGGCCCAGTCATCGCCGGTGGTGACCGGCGGGGGGTCGTCGTCATCCTGGGCGGCGGCGGGTGGCATGTGGCAGGGGCAGGTCGGCGGGCAGTCGCAGGCCGGGATCGGGTCGGTGTCGTGGTGCCACAGCGGGTCTGGTTTCCAGGTGTAGATCCGACCCAGCGGGGTGGTCCAGGTGTACGTGCCGTCCAGGGCGCGGTGCAGGGTGAAGCCGCGGCCGGCGTCCTTGCCATTGTGGTGGTGCGGGCAGGGCGGCGCCAGATTGTCGGCGCTGGTGCCACCCAGGGTGGGCAGGCCAGTGCGCGGGTCCGGCTTGGCCGGCACGATGTGGTCGATCGGAGCCCGGTCGGACTCCTGGTGGCAGGACGGCAGAGGGCATTCGCCGTCGCGGATCTTGACGAACTCCGCCAGGTGCGGCGGCGGCCGATAACGCGTGTGGCCGTAGTCCAACAACTGGCCGCTGACCGGGTCGGTCAGGATGCGGTACAGGTCGCCGGCGCCGATCAACGGCAGCGCCTGCTCGGTGCAGATCGGGCCGTGGCCGGTCAACTCGCACGGCGCGCGGTGGCCGAACAACACCGGGTACGGCACGGTGACGGTGACCCGGGGGCGGCCGCGGTCGGTGGGGGGTAGCCGTACCCCGGCCCAGCCGCCGCCGGCCAGGATGTCCGCGCACACCTGGGTCAGGGCGTCTACCCGGCGGGCCGGCAACGTGCGGGGGTCCCCCGGGGCGCGCAAGGCTTCGGCACAGGCGGTCACCGCGTTCCAGATGGTGGCGATGTCCGGTGCCGGGGCGTGGATCACCATGCTGGCCATGCCGTCCGGTTCGGGACGGCGGGAGACGTACCGGTCGGCACGCGCCCGGCGATGGCGCTGCGCGGCGCCGTCCGGATCCACCGCGATCACCGCCCGGCCGGTGCGGCGCCGCACCGCCACCACGGTGATGGACGAGGCCTGCGGCAGCACCCGCTGCTCCACCTCCCGCGCCACCTCCGGGGTGCAGGTGGCGGTGCCGCGGACGATCGCGGCGGCCTTCGGCTCATCGATCAACCCGGCCGACAACGCGGCCAGGGTGCCTGGGGTCTTGTCCCGCAGATGCTCCGCATCACCCAGCAGCCGCGCCGCCTCGGTGTCCGTGACGTGCAATGCCAGCGCCAACTCGCTGGCCAGGAACTGATGGATCCCCGGATATCCCGCGGACAGCGCGGCGATGTCCCGGTACTGCTCGGCCTGCAGGTACGAGATCAACCGCTGGCGCGCCACCACCGAATCCAGCACCGTGTTGGCCCACCCCGGATCCGCTGGCGCCGCCCCGCCCGGCACCGCCAAAACCACCCCGACATCACCGCCACCGTCGGCGTCGGTGCCAGGGGTGGCAGTCCCGGTGACCGGTCCGACGTCGCGACCGTCGCGATGCGCGGAGCCGTTACCGCCGCCGGTTCGCCCCAGCTGGGAAGCGGCGGCCGGCCCGCGGACCGGCCCGCCACCGCCGGTGTCGGTGCGGGTGGCGGGTCGGGTGATGGTCAGCGTGTCGCCGACCACCGCACCCGCGCCGGGCGCCGGCGCCAGTTCATCCGGCCGTTCGGCCAGCAGCCGCGCCAACCGAGGCCCGAGCGGGCAGTGCCCCACCCGGTACCGCCAGGCCCCCAACTCCAACACCGCCGCCGCCCGCGCCGACTCCGCACCGGTCGGCGGACACAGCCGGCCCTCGGCCGGGATGTCCACCGGATCCTGCACCGCCAGCCGCACGCCCAATCCGGCGGCCGCCGCCGCGACCCGGGCCCGGGCGCCGGGATTCGCGGCCGCCTCCGCCCGCTGCCGCACCGTCACCCCCGGGCCCGGCAGCAACACCCGACCCGGCAACGGCGCAGCCTCGACGAGCAGCACCGCCCGCTCCCCGAACACCACCCGGCTGTCGTACATGCCCACACCATAGGACTCGGGTCCGACAGAAGTACGACCTCGGCCGGACCCGAGACCGGCCGACGCCGCGACACGGCACCGACCGATACCGCTCAAACCGATCCCTGCCGTCATCTCGGAGGCAGTCACGCCGGCCGGCGTGACCTTCCCGTAAACGGCCCGCGTGACCTTCCCGTAGACGGCCCGCCGGACCTACCCGCAGAGGGCCTGCAGGACGGCACGCAACCAGGCTTGCCGGAGTGCCCGCAACCCGGTCCGGTGAGCAGCCTCCACTGAGCAGGCGCACCGGCGGGCCGCCGCGACCCGCGGACCATCCCGGACTCGGCTTTCTCGCTCGCCCGGCGCATTACCCTTGATCCTGGCGGCCACCGGCGCCGGTGGGCGTTGGTGACGTTCGCGCGGAGGTGGGTGATGACCCGGACGCCGGCCGGCAGGTCCGAACGAGTAGTCG
>DASSTH010000292.1:0-6469 GCA_035708025.1 Nakamurella sp.
CGGGCGTCGCCGGGCCCACTCGGTCCGGTGTCACGCCGCCCGGCTCCCGCCGTCGGGGAAGGGGCACTGAGGGGTCTGCGCGCACGATCGCTGACGGTTCTGAGGGCGGCGGGGGGCCTGGTGCTGGCGATGCTCGCCGCCGGGCCGGCCGCGGCCGCATCCACGGCACCGGACATGGTTCCGGCCGCACCGGACTCCGCGGCCGGTGCCGCCACCGCCGCCGGGCCGTCCACCGACGCCACTACCCTGCCGGGGGTGTCGGCGATCTATCCGGTGCCGCAGTCCGTCACCGCCGGCACGCCGGTGCACCTGCGCGGTCGCGTCAGCCTGGTGGTGGGACCGGACGCCGACGCCAGCGCACTGTCCGATCTGCGCGACATCCTCACCGGGCAGGGCTCGCAGGTGCGGACCTACGCACCCTCCGACCCGCTACCGGAGGGCGGCGCCTTCCTCTACCTGGGCACCGAGACGGGCAACCCGTCGATCGCCCCGGCCCTCGCCGAGATCGGCGTGGACGCCGCCGAGGCGCTCTCGCACAGCGAGGGCTACGTGCTGGCCACCGGCCGGCACCTCGGCCGCCAGGTCGCTGTGCTGGCCGGGCACGACGGCGCCGGCACGTTCTACGCCGTGCAGACGCTGCGCCAGGTGGTCGCGGGCGGCAACCTGCAGCCGGTAGTCGTCAAGGACTGGCCGGCCTTCCCGATCCGCGGGGTGATCGAGGGCTTCTACGGCACCCCGTGGTCGCACGCCGCCCGGCTGTCCCAGCTGGACTTCTACGGCGCGCACAAGATGAACACCTACGTGTACTCGCCCAAGGACGACCCGTACCTGCGCGCCCAGTGGCGTGACCCCTACCCAGCCGACAAGCTCGCCCAGATCGCCGAACTCGTCGACCGCGCGGTCGCCAACCACGTCGAGTTCACCTACGCGCTGTCCCCGGGGCTGTCGGTCTGTTACAGCTCGGCCACCGACGAGCAGGCCCTGATCGACAAGTTCCAGACGCTGTGGGACATCGGTGTGCGGACCTTCGCCGTGCCGCTGGACGACATCAGCTACACCGACTGGCACTGCGACGCCGACCCGGCGATGTTCGGCACCGGCGGCGGCGCGGCCGGCCGTGCCCAGGCCTACCTGCTGAACGAGGTGCAGCGGGACTTCATCGATACCCACCCGGGCGCCTCCCGGCTGGAGATGGTGCCCACGGAGTACTCCAACACCGCGGACAGCGCCTACAAGACCGCCCTGCGGGAGAACCTGGACCGGGACATCGTGGTGGAGTGGACCGGCGTCGGCGTCATCGCCCCCACCATCACCACCGCCCAGGCCGCGGCCGCGCACGACGTCTTCGGGCACGACATCCTGGTCTGGGACAACTACCCGGTCAACGACTACGTCACCAACCGGCTGTTGCTGGCCCCGTACGTGGGGCGGGATCCCGGGCTGGCCGACGACCTGTTCGGCATCACCGCCAACCCGATGATCCAGCCGGAGGCGTCCAAGATCGCGCTGTTCACGGTGGCCGACTACACCTGGAACCCGCCGGCCTACGACCCGCACTCCTCCTGGGAGGCCGGGCTGACCGAACTGTCCGGCGGCGATCCGCAGGCCCGCGCCGCCCTGGCCGCGTTCGCCGACCTGAACTACACCTCCCGGCTGGACGACACCCAGGCCCCGGTGCTGGCCGGCAAGCTCGCCGACTTCTGGCCGGCCTGGGAGCAGGGCGCGGATGGTGCGGCGCAGACGCTGGACGACTACCTGGCCGTCATCGCCGGCATCCCGGACACGCTCGCGCAGCGCATGCACGACGACGCCTTCGTGGCCGACACCCAGCCATGGCTGGACAGCGCCGGGACCTGGGGCGAGGCCGCGCGGGCCGCGCTGCAGATGCTGGTGGACCAGCGGGCGGGTGACGGTGCCGCCGCGCTCGCCGACCGTGTCCGGGCCGAATCGCTGGCCGCGCAGGCCAGGTCGTTCCAGTACCACGGCCTGAACGGCGCCGTGACGGTCACCGTGGGCGACGGGGTGATCGACGCCTTCGTGGCCGCCGCCCTGGCCGAGAACGACCGCTGGCTGGGCGTCGCCGGGCGGCACGTCACCGCCACCACCTCGATGCCCACCTACCAGTCCTACGACCCGGCCAACATGGTCGACGGCAACCCGGACACCTGGTACTGGAGCAGCCGCTCGCCGTCCTCCGGGGACTACGTCGGCGTCGATCTGGGCACCGTGCAACCGATCTCGACGGTGACGATCCTGGCCGGCGACGCGGCCAGCCCGAACGACTACCTGCACGTGGCAACGCTGGAGTACTCCGCCGACGGCAGCCACTGGAGCACCATCGAGACCTACGTGAACACCGCCCACATCCAGGCCAGCGTGCCGCCCGGCACCCAGGCGCGCTACGTGCGGTTGCGCGCCACCGCGTCGGATGGCTACTGGGTCAAGGTGCACGAGTTCACCGTCACCGGACCGGAGAACGCGCGGCTGACCGTCACCGGAACGCCCGAGCCGGCCGCGGACTCCAGCCTGGCGGCGGCGGCCGACGGCAATGTTGACACCTCGTACGTGGCGGGTTCCGCACCGGCCGAGGGCGACGCACTGCTGGTTGCCCTGCCGGACGAGCGCCCGCTGGACCGGGTGGTGGTCGTCGGCAGCGGTCACGCGCAGGTTCAGGTGCAGGTCGATGGCAGTTGGCAGACCCTCGGCCCGCTGGACTCCAGTGGCTACACCGACCTGGATGCCGCCGGTGCCAGCACCGACCGGATCCGGCTGGCCTGGACCGCCGGCTCCCCGGCACCGACCATCGCCGAGGTGATCCCCTGGTACGACGACGTGCCCAGCGCCGACCTGACGGTCGCACCGGAGGGCATCGACGTGCAGGTGGGCAGCGACGCGACCGTGACGGCGACGCTGACCGCCACCCGCGCCCGGGACGTCACCGGCACGCTCACCGCGGAGGTGCCCGCCGGGGTGTCGGCCTCGCCGGCCAGCAGCACCGTCACGCTGTGGCGCGGCAGCCAGCCGTCGCTGGAGATCACGCTCACCGCCGCCGCCACCGGCACCTTCCAGGTGCCGATCAGCTTCACGCCGGACGGCGAAGCCCCGATCACCGAGACCGTGCAGCTGCGCGTGCACCCGCAGGTGAGCGACACCAACGTGGCACTGGCCGGCAACGGCGGGATCGCCACCGCCTCCAGCGTGGAGCAGAACCTGGCGCGATTCACCCCGGACCACGCCAACGACGGTGACCAGAGCACCCGCTGGTCCTCCGGTTACGACGACGCCGCCTGGCTGCAGATCGAGTTCGCCGGCCCGCAGCACCTGGG
This sequence comes from Nakamurella sp., assembly GCA_035708025.1. Classification (GTDB taxonomy): domain Bacteria; phylum Actinomycetota; class Actinomycetes; order Mycobacteriales; family Nakamurellaceae; genus Nakamurella. Next base: position 3,327 of record DASSTH010000292.1, read on the forward strand.
CAAGATCGTGATCCTCTGGGAGGCCGCGCACGCCAACGCCTACCGCATCGAGACCTCCGCCGACGGAACGACCTGGACCGACGCCGCGGACATCACCGGCAGCCTGGGCGGTACCGAGACGATCTGGATCGACCAGACCGGCGTGCGGTTCCTGCGCATGCAGGGCGTGCAGCGGGCCACCCCGTACGGCTACTCGATCTACGAGCTGCAGGCCTATCCGGTGGTGTGAGCCGGTATCGGGTGGCCCGGCGCGCGGCATGGCGCTGGCCGGGCCACCCGACCGGGCACCTGGGACCGCTCGGTGCTCAGCCGCCGGCGACCGAGCCCACCACCAGGAACGGCTCCCGCCCGGCGACGACCGGCCCCGGCAGTGCGGTGTCGATCGGGTCGTGCGACAGGTCCTCCTCGCAGGCGAAGAACCTGACGAACGGGCGGCGCGGACCCCCGTCGTGCCCGCGGATCGCCCCGCGCAGCACCGGGAACCGCGCCTCGATGGCGTCCAGCACCGCACCGATCGTCACCGGCTCGGCGACCTCCACTCGCACCTCGCCGGTCACCCTCGCCAGGGTGCGCAGATGGCCGGGTAGGACGACGCGCACCTCCGTCACGGCCGATCCGTCAGGCAAGCGTCTGCACCTCCACGGACAGCACGCCCGGCAGGTCCCGCACGATGGGCTCCCAGCTGTCGCCGGAGTCCGCCGAGGCGTACACCTGCCCCCCGGTGGTGCCGAAGTAGATGCCGCAGTCGTCCAGCGAGTCGACCGCCATCGCGTCCCGCAGCACGTTGACATAGCAGTCCTGCTGCGGCAGGCCCTTGGACAGCGGCTCCCACTCCCCGCCGCCGCTGCGGCTGCGGTACACCCGCAGGGCGCCGTCCGGCGGAACGTGGAACTCGTCGCTGGCGATCGGGACGACGTACACGGTCTCCGGTTCGTGCGCGTGCACGTCGATGGCGAAGCCGAAGTCGGTGGGCAGGTCGCCGCTGATCTCGTACCAGTTCTCGCCGGCGTCGTCGGTGCGCATCACGTCCCAGTGCTTCTGCATGTACAGGGTGTTCGGCCGGGACGGGTGCAGCGCCAGCCGGTGTACGCAGTGCCCCACCTCGGCGTCCTGGTCCGGCATGTGACCGGACCGCAGGCCCCGGTTGATCGCCTTCCAGCTGGCGGCGCCGTCGTCGGTGCGGAACGCGCCGGCCGCGGAGATCGCGATGAACATGCGCTGCGGGTCGTTCGGGTCCAGCTTGATGGTGTGCAGGCACAACCCGCCGGCCCCGGGATTCCACTCCGGCCCTCTGACCTCCCGCAGCGCGGGCAGCTCGTGCCAGCTGCCGCCGCCGTCGGTGGAGCGGAACAGCGCCGCGTCCTGCACGCCGGCCCACACCAGATCCCGGTCGGTGGGCGACGGTTCGAAGTGCCACACCCGGGAGAACTCCCAGGGCCGCGGCGTGCCGTCGTACCACTGGTGGGTCCCCGGGTCGCCGTGGTAGGCGAACTGGTTGCCGACCGGCTCCCAGGTCTCGCCGCCGTCGTCGGAGCGCTGCACCTGCTGGCCGAACCAGCCGTTGCTCTGCGACGCCCACAGCCGGTCGGGATCGGCCGGCGACCCGGCCACGTGGTAGATCTCCCACCCCGGGAAGTGCGGGCCGCTGACCTTCCAATCCCGCCGCGTGCCGTCCGAGGTGAGGATGAAGGCGCCCTTTCGGGTGCCGACCAGTACGCGAACCCCGCTCATGCCGTCCTCCTCCAGGACCGCCGGATGCGACCCGTTCGCGACAGCCAACAACATGGCACCGACAGTGTCCAGATCCCGGCACCCGTTCGCCGCAGCGCCGGCGACCGGCATGTCCCGTCGCCCGCCCAGAAGCGGCCGCCCCGCCGGGCAGGTAGGTTCCGGCACATGACGACCATCGACGAACAGGGCCGTCCCGAGCCGCCGCTGAACGGTGACGAGCTCGCCACGCTGACCGGGTTCCTGGAGTTCCAGCGCGCCACCCTGGAATGGAAGACCCGCGGCCTGGACGCCGCCGGGTTCGCCGTCACCGTCGGGGCGTCCACCATGACGCTCGGCGGGCTGCTCAAGCACCTGACGTATGTCGAACAGGCCTGGTTCTCCCGGGTGCTGCACGACCGGGCGTGGCTGCCCCCGTGGGACACCGTCGACTGGGACGCCGACCCGGACTGGGACTGGCACACCGCGGCCGACCACTCCCCCGAGGAGCTGCGGGAGATGTGGGCCGGCGCGGTGCAACGGTCCCGCGACCTGCTGGCGCAGGCGGTGGCCGAGGGAGGGCCCGACCAGCTCAGCCGCCGGGCCCGGCCGAGCGGCGAGCGGCACAGCCTGCGATGGATCCTGTGCCACATGGTCGAGGAGTACGCCCGGCACAACGGCCACGCCGACCTGCTGCGCGAGGCGGTGGACGGCGAGACCGGCGAGTAGCACCGACCTCGCTGTACATGGCGGCCGGTCCATTCGCCGGTGGTGGATTCCCGCGAGGGCCGGAACCGGCGATGGCACCCGCGAACCCCGTCGGACGGGCGCCACCGGGACCGCAGGCTGGAGCCGGGTCCGACCAGGCCCGGGCGCCAGCCCGCCGGCGCTCGTCGGCCCGCCGGACCCCGTGCCAGTTGTTATCGTGACCTGCTGTGACCAGTCGGGAATCCAACGGCAACGGGGCGCAACCGCCCGACCGGCCGGTCTTCCTGGCTCGCACCCCTCGGCGCACCAGGGCGGTCGTCACGCTGGTCCGTGCGCTGGCCGCCGTCTGCGCCGCCACCGTGCTGGCCGTCCTGGTGACGGTGGTCGGTGGCTCGGCCCTGCCGCCGCTGACCGCGCCGACCGTTCCCGACCGGCCGGCTGCCACCAGCGCACCCCCGAACGCCCGGGCATCCACGGCACCGGCCGGGCCATTCCTGCCGGTCCCCTTGGCTCCGGGCACCGGGAGCGGTCCCGGGGCCGGTCCCGAGAGGTCCACGCCGGCCGGGGACCCGGCCACGACCGCCGGAGCGGGGACGCCGACCGCCGGGACGACACCGGGCCCCGCCGCCTCCCGGGGTTCTGCCGCCGGTGGTCCGGCACCCGGCGCGGACACCGGCGATCCCGTCACCGCCTCCCCGACCACCACCGTCGCCATCCCGGCCCCATCG
>DASSTH010000293.1:0-3882 GCA_035708025.1 Nakamurella sp.
CCCGAGTCCTGGGCGATGGCGAGCAGGTCATCCGGGTCGGCGTAGTCGTAGGGCGGCACCGCCAGCGCCAGGCCCTGGTGCACCGCCCCGGCGGTCAGCCGGTCCATCTCCGGGCGGGAGATCTCCAACAGCGCCACCCCGGCCCGCCCGGCGATCTGCACCGACTCGGTCACCCGCTCGTCGGCGCTCACCCCCTGGGCCACGTACAGCGCCGTGGCCGGCACACCGGCCCGCAGCGCTTCGACCACCGGGTTGCGCCCCACCACCGTCTCGGGCAGATCCTTGGTCCGCCGGGTTCCGCGTCCACCGGTGACCACGCTCTGGGCCTTCGGGCGGCCCGTTGCGGTACGACGCGCGGCGGCACCGGCCCGCCGGGCCGCGGGATGACCCTTACGGGCCTCCGCCGGTGGCGTGGGTCCCTTGCCCTGCAGCGCCTTGCGCGGCTTACCGCCGGAGCCGACCGTCGCGCCCTTCTTGCTGCCTGTTTTGCGGACGGCGCCCCGGCGCCGGGAATTGCCAGCCATGGCGCGTCTCTCCCTTACGTTCCTCGTCCCGCCCCGGCGGGCCAGGGCGGTCTAGTCCCAGTCGGTCCGTCTGGTCCCGGCCAGGGTGGCTCGGACCGAGCCCGCCAGCGTGTTCCGGCCGGGCCGGTCAACCGTTGCGATCCGCCACCGACCAGACCGGACCGTCCGGGGTGTCCTCGATGACGAACCCGGCCCGGGCCAGGCGGTCCCGGATCTGGTCGGCGGTGGCGAAATCCTTCGCCTGCCGGGCGGCGGTGCGCTCGGCGAGGAACCCGGACAGCAGCGCCCCGGTCGCCACCACCAGCCGATCGCTGTCCTGGCCGGTCTTGCCGGCGGTGTTCCACGGAGCGGCGAACGGGTCGAGACCCAACACCGACAGCATCCCGCGCACCTTCGCCGCCTGTTCCAGGGCGGCCGCCCAACTGCCGTCGGCGGTCGCCGCATTGCCGGACCGGACCGCGTCGTGCACCACCGCCAGCGCCCGCGGTACCGACAGGTCGTCGTCCATCGCATCGGCGAACTCCTCCGGCACCGGCGCCAGGCCGACCTCCCCATGCGCCGCCGCGCGGTGCAGGAAGCCCTCGATGCGCTCGAACGCCCGTGCCGCGTCATCCAGCGCCTCCGGCGAGTACTCGATCGACGAGCGGTAGTGCACGCTGACCAGGTAGTACCGCAGCGCGATGGGCCGCACCGTCCGGGTCAGCGCCTCCACGCCCAGGGTGTTGCCCAGCGACTTGGACATCTTCTCGCCGGCCATCGTCACCCAGTGCGAGTGCATCCAGTACCGCGCGAACGGCAGTCCCGCCCCGTGCGCCTGTGCGGCCTCGTTCTCGTGATGCGGGAAGACCAGGTCCAGGCCACCGCCGTGGATGTCGAACTGGTCGCCCAGATAGGTGCGGGCCATCGCGGTGCATTCGATGTGCCAGCCGGGCCGGCCCGGCCCCCAGGGCGAATCCCACGACGGCTCACCGGGTTTGGCCGCCTTCCACAGGGTGAAGTCGGCCGGGTCCTTCTTGCAGGCACCCACTGCATCATCCGGCTCACCCTGCTGCATGTCGTCGATGCGCTGCCCGGACAGGAATCCGTAGTCCGGTTGGTCGCGCACCGCGAAGTACACGTCACCGCAGGCGGCGTACGCCTTGCCCGCGTCGATCAGCTCGCCGATCAGGCGGATGATCTGCGGGATGTGGCCGGTGGCGCGCGGTTCCACCGCCGGACGCAGGCAGCCCAGGATGTCGTAGGCGTCGTCGAATGCGCGCTCGTAGGTGGTGGCCCATTCCCACCACGGGCGGCCCGCTTCGGCTGCCTTGGTGAGGATCTTGTCGTCGATGTCGGTGACGTTGCGGACCTGCGTCACCTCGAAGCCGCGATACTCCAGCCAGCGGCGCAGTACGTCGTAGACGATCCCGGCGCCCCGGAGGTGGCCGATGTGCGGGCTGTACTGGACGGTGGCGCCACAGTGGTACAGCGAAACCTTGCCGGGCTGCAGCGGCTCGAAGGGCCGGACGGACCGGGTCGCGGTGTCGTAGAGATGCAGGGCCACCCGACGATGGTACGGGGTCGCCACCAGCGGTATCGGTGACGGAGTTCCGCGGGCGCCGGTCGGCGAGAGTTACTGAATTTCGGGCCCCCAGATTGCGGAGGGGCGACGTTTGCGCAGGTCGGGTGGATCTTGCTGCAATCTGGCGGCCGGTTCTCAGTACCGCCGCCCAGGCAACCACGGTCAGCGGCGCCCGCAACGGCCCGCAGCCCCACGCGACAGCACCGCACGACCTGCGGTGAGATGGAGGTACCCACGCCGGAACGGAGCACCAGCACCATGACACACGCCCAGCCCGCGGCCCACGTCACCGCCGAGATCGTCAGCCAGCCCGACATCTGGGCGCGGGCGGCCGAGTTGGCCGCGGAACGCGCCGCCGTATTGCCCCGGCCCGGGGAGCGGGTCGCCGTGGTCGGTTGCGGCACCAGCGCGTTCGTGGCACAGGCGTACGCCGCCGAGCGGGAGGCCGCCGGACACGGCGTCACCGACGCGTTCGTGGCCTCCGAGTACCCGCCGGGCCGCCGGTACGATCGGCTGCTGGCGATCACCCGGTCCGGCACCACCACCGAGGTGCTGCAGCTGCTGGCGGCCCTGCCCGAGGATCAACCGACGGTGGCGGTGGTGGGCGACCCGGACAGTCCGGGGGCGAGCGCCGCCGACGAGGTCGTGCTCATGCCGTTCGCCGACGAGAAGTCCGTGGTGCAAACCCGTTTCGCCACCTCCACGCTCGCCCTGCTGCGGGCCGGGCTGGGCCAGGATCTGCAGCCGGTGATCGAGCAGGCCCGGGTGGAATTGACGGCCGAGCTGCCGCACGGCTGGCAGGAGACCGAGCAGTTCGTGTTCCTGGGCCGCGGCCCGGGGGTAGGGCTGGCCAACGAGGCGGCGCTGAAGATGCGGGAGTCCGCGCTGGCGTGGGCGGAGTCCTATCCGGCGATGGACTACCGCCACGGGCCGATCTCGCTCGCCGAGCCGCGCACCCTGGTGTGGTTGCTGACCGAACCGCCCGCCGGATTGCTGAACGACATCACGGCCACCGGCGCCCGGGTGCAGGTGGGGACGGGCGACCCGCTGGCGGTGCTGGTGCGGATCCAGCGGATGGCGGTCGCGCTGGCGTTGCATCGCGGCCTGGATCCGGACGCGCCGCGCAACCTGACCCGGTCCATCGTGCTGCCGGGACAGCAGTAGCCATGGGGCTGGTCGCCGCTGCCGAGGTACTGCTGCCCGCCAAGGCCGCCGGCCGCGGCGTCGGGGCGTTCAACGTCATCCAGCTGGAACACGCCGAGGCGCTGGTCGCCGGGGCCCAGCGGGCCGGCTCGCCGGTGATCCTGCAGGTGTCGCAGAACGCGGCGCGCTACCACGGATCGCTGGAACCGATCGGGCTGGCGACCCTGGCGGTGGCGCGGGCCGCCGCGGTGCCGGTGGTGGTGCATCTGGACCACGCGACCGAGTCGACGTTGGTGGACCAGGCGATCGGACTGGGCTTCACCTCGGTGATGTTCGATGCGTCGGCGCTGGCCTACCGGGAGAACGTGGCACAAACCGCCGAGGTGGTGCGGCGCGCGCACGACGCGGGCGTGTGGGTGGAGGCCGAACTCGGCGAGGTCGGTGGCAAGGACGGGGTGCACGCGCCGGGGGCGCGGACCGATCCGGGGCAGGCGGTCGACTTCGTCACCGCCACCGGGGTCGATGCGCTGGCGGTCGCCGTCGGATCGTCACACGCGATGATCGAGCGCACCGCGGCGCTGGACCTGCAGCGGATCACCGAACTCGCGGCGGCCGTGGACGTGCCGCTGGTGCTGCACGGGTCGTCGGGGGTGC
>DASSTH010000294.1:0-5485 GCA_035708025.1 Nakamurella sp.
ATCACGCATGCCCCCGAAGACTCGCCAGGCCGCCGGTGCCGTCAAGAAGGTCCGGCGCAAGGAGAAGAAGAACATCGCGCACGGCCAGGCGCACATCAAGAGCACGTTCAACAACACGATCGTGTCGATCACCGACCCGGCAGGTGCGGTGATCAGCTGGGCCTCCGCCGGCCACGTCGGCTTCAAGGGCTCGCGCAAGTCCACGCCGTTCGCCGCGCAGATGGCGGCCGAGAACGCCGCCCGCCAGGCCATCGAGCACGGCATGCGCAAGGTCGACGTGTTCGTCAAGGGACCCGGCTCGGGCCGGGAGACCGCCATCCGCTCGCTGCAGGCCGCCGGCCTGGAGGTGGGCACCATTTCCGACGTCACCCCGCAGGCCCACAACGGAACCCGCCCGCCCAAGCGGCGCCGGGTCTGACCGGGCCGAAGGGAGAAAGCTAGATCATGGCCCGTTACACCGGACCCGTCACCAAGAAGTCCCGCCGCCTACGCACCGACCTGGTCGGGGGGGACATGGCGTTCGACCGCCGTCCCTTCCCGCCCGGCCAGCACGGCCGTGCCCGGACCAAGGAGAAGGAGTACCTGACCCAGCTGCAGGAGAAGCAGAAGGCTCGCTTCACCTACGGCGTGATGGAGAAGCAGTTCGCCCGGTACTACCAGGAGGCCGCCGGCCGCCCCGGTAAGACCGGCGACACCCTGCTGCAGATCCTGGAATCCCGGCTGGACAACGTCGTGTACCGGGCGGGCCTCGCCCGTACCCGGCGCGCGTCCCGCCAGCTCGTCACCCACGGCCACTTCGAGGTCAACGGCGTGCGGGTGGACGTCCCCAGCTACCGGGTCGAGCAGTACGACATCGTCACCGTGCGCAAGCAGTCGGTGGAGCTGTTCCCGTTCGATCTGGCCCGCCAGACCTACGGCGAGCGGCCGGTACCGGCCTGGATGCAGGTGGTGCCGGGAACCCTGCAGATCCTGATCCATCAGCTGCCGGTGCGGGCGCAGATCGACTCGCCGCTGACCGAGCAGCTGATCGTCGAGTACTACTCGAAGTGATCCGACCACCCGCCGGGGCCGCACGCCATGCGGACCCGGCGGGTGTCGTCGCGTCCGGCCGGTGCGCCACGCCCCGGCGGACGCGGAACCCGTCCCGGCATCAGTGCCGGGACGGCCTGGCCGGTGGGCATCCCGCCCGCCGGCCGCCGCCACCGCGTGACGTCATATGGCGGGCGTCATCTGCGAACACGGAGGAATCCACGTGCTGATCTCACAGCGCCCCGTCCTGAACGAGGAAGTCGTCTCGGACACCCGGTCCCGGTTCGTCATCGAGCCGTTGGAGCCGGGGTTCGGTTACACCCTGGGCAATTCCCTGCGCCGCACCCTGCTGTCGTCCATCCCGGGCGCCTCGGTCACCAGCATCCGCATCGACGGCGTGCTGCACGAGTTCACCACCATCCCCGGGGTCAAGGAGGACGTCACCGAGCTGATCCTGAACCTCAAGGAGTTGGTCGTCTCCTCCGACGACGACGAGCCGGTGACGATGTACTTGCGCAAGCAGGGCCCCGGTGAGGTGACCGCCGCCGACATCGCGCCGCCGGCCGGCGTGACCGTGCACAACCCCGAGCTGAAGCTGGCCACCCTGACCAAGAAGGGCAAGCTGGAGATCGAGCTGGTGGTCGAGCGCGGCCGCGGCTACGTGCCCGCCGCCCCGAACAAGGTGGTCGGCGCGGAGATCGGTCGGATCCCGGTCGACTCCATCTACTCGCCGGTGCTCAAGGTGACCTACCGGGTGGAGGCCACCCGGGTCGAGCAGCGCACCGACTTCGACCGGCTGGTGCTGGACGTGACCACCAAGCCGTCGATCTCCCCGCGGGACGCGCTGGCCAGCGCCGGCACCACGCTGGTGGAACTGTTCGGCCTGGCCCGCGAGCTGAACACCGAGGCGGAGGGCATCGAGATCGGGCCCAGCCCGGCCGAGGCCGACCACATCGCCGCGTTCTCGATGCCCATCGAGGACATGGACCTGACGGTCCGCTCCTACAACTGCCTCAAGCGCGAGGGCATCCACACCGTGGGCGAGCTGGTCGCCCGCACCGAGGCCGACCTGCTGGACATCCGCAACTTCGGCCAGAAGTCGATCGACGAGGTCAAGGAGAAGCTGGCCGGTCTGGGGCTCGGCCTGAAGGACTCGCCCGCCGGATTCGACCCCACCGCTGCCGCGCTGTCCTACGGCGAGGGCGACTGGTCGGACACCGACGGTGACGACGACTACGCGGAGACCGAGCAGATCTGATCGCGCGCACCGGGCCCACCGGTCGCCGCAGATCGCCCCGACACAGCAGATCGAGGAGTCACACACATGCCCACGCCCCCCAAGGGACCCCGGCTCGGCGGATCGCCCGCCCATGAGCGGCTGATCCTGGCCAACCTGGCCCAGTCGCTGTTCGAGCACGGGAAGATCACCACCACCGAGACCAAGGCCAAGCGGCTGCGCCCGGTGGCGGAGAAGCTGATCACGGCGGCCAAGCGGGGGACCCTGCACGCCCGCCGTGAGGTGCTCAAGACGATCCGCAACAAGGACGTCGTGCACAAGTTGTTCGCCGAGATCGGCCCGTCGTTCGCCACCCGGGAGGGCGGCTACACCCGGATCACCCGGACGCTGCCGCGCAAGGGTGACAACGCGCCGATGGCCGTGATCGAACTGATCGACGAGGAGACCGTCTCCGCGGCCGCCTCGCGCGTCGCCCGGCGGGCCGCGTCCCGAGGTGCGGGCGCGCGCGGCGGTGACGGGGCCGGCCGGGGCCGCGGTCGCCGCCGGGGTGCCGCCGCCGAGCAGGCCGCAGCACCGGACGCCGCCGAGCAGGCCGCTGCGTCGGATGCGGACGTCACAGAGTCCGAGGTTGCCGACGAGGCCGGCTCCCAGCCCGCCGAGGGCCCGACCTCGGACCAGACCGCCGGTGCCGCCGACGAGTCGCAGGCGGAGGGCGACGAGGACGCCGCCGCGCTCGCGGAGGTCGAGGAGTCCGCGTCCACCGAGGACCAGCCGTACGGCGAGGGCTCGCACGCCCCGCTGGAGGACGGTTCGCAGCCCGACGGGTTCCCCGTCAAGGGCAACGCCAGCTCGATGCTGTACCACGTGCCCGGCAGCTCGCACTACGAACAGACCAACGCCGAGGTGTGGTTCGCCGACGCCGAGGCGGCCGAGGCGGCGGGCTTCTCGCTGCCGCCGTCGCAGCAGCCGGACGACGAGGCGAGCGCCGACCAGCCGGCCGGCGAGTAGCCGGTCCAGCCCGGGGATCACCAGCGGGGTGGCGGAGTGTCCCAGGACGCACCGGACGTCCACCCGCCGGTGATCCTCCGCGTCGGACGGGCCGGTCCGGCATGACGGACGGATCGGTGACGGTGCGGCTGCGGCTGGACCTGACGTACGACGGGACCGAGTTCGCCGGCTGGGCCGTCCAGCCCGGCCGGCGCACGGTGGCCGGTGAGCTCGGTCGGGCGCTGCACACGCTGTTCCGGGCACCGGTGCCGCTGGTGGTGGCCGGACGCACCGACGCGGGTGTGCACGCCACCGGCCAGGTGGCGCATATCGACGTGCGGCCGCAGGCGCTGGCGGCCCTGGCGCCGCGGCACCTGACGGGTGATCCGGGCGGTGCCGTCACCGCCGGTTCGCCCGGGTTGGTCGGCCTGCGCCGGCGGCTGGCCGGCCTGTTGCCCCCCGACGTGCGGGTCCGCTCCGCCGTTCCGGCACCGGACGGGTTCGACGCCCGGTTCTCGGCGTTGCGCCGGCACTACCGCTACCGGATCAGCACCGCCGACTGGGGCGCCGACCCGCTGCGCCGGTCCGACACCCTGTCCTGGCGTCGGCCGCTGGACGTGGCGGCCATGCAGGCGGCCGCCGCGCCGCTGCTCGGCCTGCATGACTTCGCCGCCTACTGCAAGCCCCGCGAGGGCGCCACCACCATCCGCGACCTGCAGCGGATCTCCGTCACCGCCGGGTCCGCGGACGAACCGGACCTGGTGCTGATCGACGTCACCGCCGATGCGTTCTGCCACTCGATGGTGCGCAGCCTGGTGGGAGTGCTGCTCGCCGTGGGCGGCGGCCGGACGGACCCCGACCGGCCGGTCGCCCTACTGAACGCAGCGCGGCGCACCGCTGAGATCGCGGTCGTCCCGGCGCTCGGGCTGACCCTGGTCGGAGTGGACTACCCGCCCGATGCCGACCTCGCCGCACGCGCAGCCCGCACCAGGGCGGTGCGGGCGCCCTGCCAAGCGGGCCCGACCGAACCCGGCTGATCCGGATCTGGCGTCACCGCCGGTCTGCCACAGCCTCGATCACCGTCCACCCCGATGTGCTCGGCAGGGCGGAGATGTCGGTGAACCCGGCGGCACCGAGCAGCGAGCCGAACTGCTCCGCGGAGCGCTCGCCGGAACCGAAGTGCACCAGCATCGAGAGGTCGAGCAACGAATAGAACAGCGGAGGTTCACCGCCGGCCGGCATGAGTCGCTCGATCACCCACAACCGTGCGCCCGGACGCATCGCCGACCGGCAGGCGGCCAGGATCCCGGCGGCCATCTGGTCCGGCCAGTCGTGCAGGATCTGCGCCAGGATGTACACGTCCGCATCCGGCGGGACGCTGGTCAAGAAGTCCCCGGCCACCGTGTCGCACCGATCGAGCACCCCCGCCTGCTGGAGGACCTGCGGCGCCCGGGCGAGCGCCTCCGGACGGTCGAACACGACGCCGCGGACGTCCGGGTGTTCGGCCAGCACCGCGGCCAGCATGGCGCCGTTGCCGCCGCCGACATCGACGACGGTGTGCACGCCGGCGAAGTCGCAGACCTCCAGGACGGCCGCGGCGCGCTGAGCCGTCCCGGCCGCCATGGCCGCGTCGAAGTCGACCTGGTCGTCGGGATGCTGGGCCAGGAACTCCCAGAAGGTGACGCCGTGGGCGTCCTGGAAGACCGGTTGCCCGGTGCGGACCGATTCGGCCAGCCCCTCCCAGGCCCGGCGTTGGTAGGGCGCCTCGGCCATCAGCGCGAACGAGCGCGCCGAATCCTCCGCGTCCGAGCGCAACGATTCCCCGATCGGGGTGCAGTGGAATGTCCCATCCTGCCCCCGGGCGAACAGGCCGAGCCCGACGGCAGCGCGCATGAGCCGTTCCACGGTCGAGGGGGCGGCACCGAGAAGGTCCGCCAGGTCGGTCGCCGAACGTGGCCCGGCCGCGAGGTGGTCGGCGATGCCCAGCACGGCGATCGCCCGCACGACCTGCGAGATCCAGCCGCCGATCACCATCTCCCGGACAGACCGCCCGGAACCGGCATCACTCATCGCCCGACTATAGGGGCCCGGCCCGGCCGGTGCCCACGGTCTCGGTGCTCCGCTCGGCGGGCCTGCGACTTCGTCGCGACGGCCGTGCCTCGCTGCGGTCTCGCTCGGTGACACTTGTTCGCTCGGCGCTCTGTTCGGCGCTCTGTTCGGCGGGCCTGCGAC
>DASSTH010000295.1:0-12831 GCA_035708025.1 Nakamurella sp.
CGGCTCGGCCCGGCCGCCGTAGTCGCGCCCCCCGGGTGGCATCGACCGCCCGCACTACCATCGACCCATGCCCGCCCGCGCACCTCGACGGTCGAGCCGGGCGCCCCGGAATGCCCGAACCGGCACTGCGCCAGTGGTCCCGGCGCGCCGGCCGATACCGCTGCCGACCCGCGGGGTGACGCGCTCCCTGGAGACGTCCGCCGGGGGGCTGGTGGTCCGGGTGGTGGACGGCACGCCGGCCGCCGCGCTGATCGGCCGGCTGGACCGGGACGGCCGCATGCGCTGGTCACTGCCCAAGGGCCATGTGGAGCCGGGTGAGACGACCGAGCAGGCGGCGGTGCGGGAGGTGGCCGAGGAGACCGGCATCTCCGGCCGCATCACCGCCCGGCTGGGCAGCCTGGCGTACAGCTTCACCGCCGACGGCCGGCGCATCCACAAGCGGGTGCACCACTTCCTGATGGTCGCCGAGCACGGCGAGCTGTCCGATGCCGACATCGAGGTGTCCGCCGTGGAGTGGGTGCCGGTGTCGCAGCTGCCCGGCCGGTTGACCTATGCCGCCGAGCGCCGCATCGCCCGGCGGGCCGCCGACCTGTTGGCGGACACCGCGTGAAGCATCTTCGGACGTCGGGCCCAGACCTCGCCCGGCCCCGTCCACGGCGGACGGTGTGGGCGGTGACGGTGCTCGCGGTGCTGACCGCGGTGGGCTGGCTGGTCCCGTCGGCGAGCGCCGGGGCGGCCGCATCGAGCGCCAGTTGCAGCAACGCCGGCGTGCCGCTGGGCAAGTACGGCAGCACCCTGTCGTTCCAGCTCACCAGCATGTCCCCGCTGGTGGTGACCTCCACCGGGGAGACCACGCTGACGGTGTCCGGCACCTACACCAACAAGGGCCCGGTGCTGTTGACCGACGTGGGGTACAAGTTCCAGCGCGGCGACCCGCTGGACGACGAGGCGGCGATCCGGCAGGAGGTCGCCCGACCCTGCCAGCCGGTGACGGTGATCAACGAGGGTTTCGAGCCACTGCCCGGCCAGCTGGTACCGGGCCTCACCGCCGGCTTCACCGCCCGGGTGCCGATCACCGGCGACACCACCTCGACGCTGGCGGTGGATCGCCCCGGCGTGTACCCGATCATGATCAACATCAACGCCACGGTGCATCTGCCGGACGGCGCCATCCGGGCCCGGGTGGGTGAGTTGCACCTGCTGCTGACCGTGCTGTCGGTGCCCGGGCGTGGGGGTGATGTCGACATCCCGGGCGGTTCGCCGGCGCCGGCACCGGCCATTCCGTTCAACATGCTGTGGCCGATCGTGGACCGCCCGCACCTGGGGGTCGGCGGGGTCTTCCTGGACGACGACCTGGCCGCGGAGATCTCGCCCGGCGGCCGGCTGGCCGCTCTGGTGGACACCCTGACCAGCGCCCAGCCGGGGTCCCGGACGGTGACCCTGGTGCTCGACCCGGAGCTGCTGGACGAACTGGACCGGATGGCCGGTGGCTATTGGGTGGTCCAGGAACCCGGAACACCGCAGGCGGCGCTGACCCCCACCCGGAACGGCTCCAGCACCGGCACTGCGACACAACCGAGCGGCAGCCCGGCCACCAGCCCGTCACCAGCCTCGCCGAGCACGCCGGACGTCAGTACCGACGCCGGTTCGTCCAGCACGCAGTCCGACACCCAGGCCAGCACACCGCCCGACACCAGCACTGATACCAGCACCGACACCAGCACCAACAGCAACACCGGCACCGCGACGGGCAGCGACGGCGCGACCGGCAGCGACGGCCTGACCCCTTCTACGGGGGGCTCGGCGACCGGCACCGGCTCGATGCCCGGGCGGGGCGGGAACCCGGGCGCCGGCGGAGGGGATCAGCGGCCGACGGTGACCGCGGCAGGCGGTGACGGGACGGCGGGGCTCGCCGGAGCGGCGGCCGCCGGAACCGGATCCCCGACCGAGGCCGGCACGGTCGGCGGCACAGACATCGGCACGGACACCGGCACCGGCACCGGCCCCGGCACGAACACCGACGAGAACACCGTCGGCATCACCCAACACACCGGAAGCAACACAGGGAACACAGGGACCACAGGGAACAACACGGACACCGGCGCGGTCGGCAGCACCGACACCGGGATCACCCCGACCGGCCAGGGCACCACCGAGGGGCCGGCCACCGAGACCCCCGTCACCGAGCCTTCCGTCACCGAGACCGGCCAGACCCCGCCGGGCACCGTCACCACGACCCCACCCCCGCCCGGACGCGGGCCGGGGCCGCAGCCGCCGGGCACCGTCGCCGGCACCGGAAGCGCCGCCGCGGCACAGTACCTGGACCGGCTGCGGGCGCTGGCCCGCACCTACCAGGTGCTGGTGCTGCCGTACTCCGACCCCGACTCGGTCGCGCTGGTGCGCGCCGGCATGACCACCCGGCTGGCCTCCGCGGTGTACCTGGGCCGGGCGGTCGCGGAACGGGTGTTGCAGCAGGGCGTCCCGGTGGTGGACCCGTCGTCGAACCTGGTCACCGACGTCGCCTATCCGGTGGGCGGCGTGCTGGACGAGCCCACCATGCAGGCGCTGGCCGGGCTGGGCTACACCTCGGCGGTGCTGTCCACCACCGGGATCAGCGGGCAGGCGCCGCGCGGCGCGGTCCCGGTGCGGGTGGGCGGCGGCAGCATGCCGGCCCTGGTGTCCGACGCCTCGCTGCTCGCCGACATCGGCAGCTTCGTCTACTCCGGCATCCCGTCCGACTGGGCCGGCCGGGTCAATCTGCTGGCCGCGGTGATGGCCCAGCAGCACTTCGACGGCACCGGCACGCCGATGGTGCTGATCCCGGACCGGGACTGGTCGCCCAACCGGGACGGGGTGCAGTTCATCGACTCGCTGCTGCAGGTGATGGCCGGCCAGGGCGTGGTCTCGGGAACTCCGCTGGATGCCGTCGCCGCGGACGTGGCCGGGCACCGGGCCACCGCCACCCTGACCTACCCGGACCGCGCCGAACAGGAGGAACTGCCCCAGTCGTACCTGAACACCATCCGGGAGATCGCCGACCGCATCCAGGTGCTGCAGTTGGCCTTCAGCCCGACCCCCGGTCCGGACGGAGCCGATCCGGCCGACATCCTGGAGCCCCTGCAACGGGCGCTGACCACCGCCGCGTCAGCGTCCTTCCGCACCGCCGACGACCGGGACGGCCCGGTACTGCAGACCGTCAACGACACCCTGGACGGCTTGTACGGCGGGGTGACGATCCGCAGCATCGGCGGCAGCTACACGCTGGCATCCTCCAGCTCGCCGCTGCTACTCACCCTGCAGAACACCCTGCCCTACCAGGTGACGGTCGGCATCGGCATCATCGGCGGCGGCCGGGTCGGCCTGACCACCCACGATCCCGGCCCGCTGGAGATCGCCGCCGGCCCGCGCACCAAGCAGGTCAAGATCGACGCCGAGGTGTCCCGGTCCGGGACGTTCACGGTGTACGCCCAGCTGCGCGGCCCGCACGGCGCCACCTGGGGGTCGGCGGTCCCGCTGACCATCGCCTCCCGAGCGTACGGGGCGCTGACCCTGGTGCTGATCCTGGTGGCCGGCGGAGTGCTGGTGCTGATGGTCGGCTTCCGGATCCACCAGCGCTGGCGGGCACACCGCGCGCGGTCGGTGATCGGCGGACCGCTGCCGGCCGCCCCCGATCCGGACTCCATCAGCGCCGCCGAGCCGCTGCCGCCCGAGACGTCCGGCGGTGACGGGACCGCGGGGGACGACGCGCACAGCGCGGATCCGCCCGGCGGTGACGAGGTGGATGTGAGCGCGCCGTGACCGGCCACCCGCCGCCCGAGGATCGCCCGACCGCCCGCTGGGTGCCGACGGGGTCGCCGGGCACGCTGGACCCGGCCGGCGCCGACGCCACCGTGGTGATCGGCCGGCTGACCGACGAGACCGTGCTGATCCCGCGCATCACCGAGCCCGGACCGGCACCGGCCGGACAGCCGCCGTCGGCGACCAGCGGCATGCGCACCGCGGGCACCGGCGGAGTGGTGCGGGCCGGCGCCATGATGGCCGTCGCCACCCTGGTCAGCCGGGGCACCGGATTCCTGGCCAAGATCGTGCTGCTGGCCTTCCTGGGGCTGTGGGTGGTCAACGACTCCTACAACCTGGCCAACACGCTGCCCAACATCATCTTCGAGTTGCTGATCGGCGGCGTGCTCACCTCGGTGGCGATCCCGCTGCTGTCCCGCGCCCGCTCGGACCCGGACGGCGGCGAGGCCTACACCCAGCGGCTGATGACGCTGGCCGTGGTGGCGCTGCTGATCGCCACCGGCGCGGCGATCGCGGCCGCCCCGCTGCTGACCCGGCTGTACCAGTCCGGCAGCGACACGGCCGACCCGGTGCTGGCCACCCACCTGGCCTACCTGCTGCTGCCGCAGATCTTCTTCTACGGCATCGCGGCACTGTTCGGCGCCATCCTGAACACCAAGGAGCGGTTCGCCGCCCCGGCCTGGGCCCCGGTGGTCAACAACCTGGTGGTCATCGGCGTCGGGGTGCTGCTGCTCGTGCTGCCCAGTCCGACGGCACCGGCGCACGGCATGGCGGACCTGACCCGCACCCAGTTCCTGCTGCTGGGCGTGGGCACCACCGCGGGCATCGTGCTGCAGGCCGCGGTGATGCTGCCGGCCCTGTGGCGTTCCGGATTCCGGTTCCGCTGGCGGTGGGGGCTGGACTCCCGGATGGCCGAGGCGGGCCGGTTGATGGCCTGGGCGATCGGCTACGCGTTGATCTCCCAGATCGGCTACATCGTCACCGCCCGGGTGGCCTTCGGCACCCGTGCCGGCTTCTACGCGCTGTACAACTACGGCTCGATGCTGTTCCAGTTGCCGTACGGCATCCTGGGCGTCTCCCTGCTGACCGCGATCATGCCGCGGATGAGCCGGCACGCGGCGGCCGGCGAGATGGACTCGGTCAAGCACGACATGGCGGTGGCCAACCGGCTGTCCACCGTGGCCCTGTTGCCGGTCACCGCCGCCATGATCGCGCTCGCGATCCCGTTGGCGGTCGTCACCGCCAAGTACGGCAAGGTGGAGCCGAGCGATGCCCGGATCCTGGCGTTCACGCTGGCCGCCTTCGCCATCGGGCTGCTTCCGCTGGCCGTGACGCTGGTGCAGATGCGGGTGTTCTACGCCATGAAGGACGGCCGCACCCCGACCCTGATCAACCTGGCCATGGTGGTGGTGCGGATACCGCTGCTGCTGGCCTGCCGGCTGCTGCCGGACGCCTGGGTGGTGCCCGGGCTGGCCCTGGCCATGTCGGTGTCCTACCTGATCGGCGTGCTGGTGGGGGAGGTGTGGCTGCGGGCCCGGTTCGGCCCGATGGGCTCCGGCCGCACGCTGGCCGTGGTGGGCAAGGTGGCGCTGGCCTCCGCGGCGGGCGGGGTGGCGGCCTGGTTCGTGGTGCAGCGGCTGCTGCCGGACGGCGGGCCGGCGGGGCTGTCGGTGGGTGGCGCCGTGCTGCGGCTGGTCGTGGGCGGCGTGATCGGACTCGCGGTGGTGGGCGCCGCGCTGCTGCTGTTGCGGGTGGACGAGGTGGATGGGCTGCGCCGCCGCCTGCTCCGGATTGCCGGAAGGGGCGCCGGACATGGCACGCTCGTAGGGGCCCGGCAGGACGGGCCACCCCCCGCACGCCACGGACAAGGACAGGTATCGGTGACGGACTCAGGCAGCGACCGCCCGACGCCCGACGCCGCGCACCCGGCCGGCAGCGCCGCGGGTGACACGGGCGCGGGCCCGGGACCCGGTGGCGCGCCCACCGGGGACGCCGCCGAGCAGACGGTGCGCGTCCCCCCGCCGGACGCGACGGTCCGGGTCCCCCCACCGGATGCCACCGAGCGCATGGCCTCCCGCCCGGACGCGGCACCGCACGGTGCGGCCGGGCACCCGCACGGGCTGGCCGCGTCCGCGGTCCCGGCCGCCTTCGCCCCCGGCTCGGTGATCGGCGAGCGGTACCGGCTGGTCAGCCTGATCGCGACCGACACCGCCGGCAACCGGTTCTGGCGGGCCCGGGACACCGTGCTGCCCAGGGACATGGCGGTGACGCTGCTGCCCGAGGGGCCGCACACCCCGGCCACGGTCGCCCGCACGCTGCGGGCCGGCCGGCTGCACCACATCGGCCTCCCGCAGACCCTGGACGTGGGGTCGGCGGACGGCGCGGCCTACGTGGTCGGGCAGTGGGTGGACGGCGCCACCCTGACCGACCTGCTCACCGGCGGGCCGCTGGACCCGGAGGTGGCCACCTCCGTCACCGCGAAGATCTCCGACGCGGTGGCCGAGGCGCACCGCAACGGGATCGCGCTCGGCGCGGTACACCCGTCACTGGTGCGGGTCAACTTCGACGGGCAGGTCCGGCTGTCGCACGTGATCGCGCACTCCGGCGCCAGCACGGACGCCGACATCCGCGCGGTCGGGGCGCTGCTCTACCTGATGCTGACCGGGACCTGGCCGCTGTCCGCGGCCGACGGGGCGCCGTCCCTGACCCTGGCCCCCACCAGGGGCGGGCGGGAGCTGCCGGCCGAGGAGGCGCACCCCGGGGTGCCGGCCGCGCTGTCCGCGCTGGCCGAGCGCACCCTGCACCCGGACGACCCGCAGGGCATCCACGCGGTCGGGGCGATCACCGCCCTGCTGCGCCCGCCGGAGGCCTCGCCGCTGCCGGCCCGGGCGGCCGCCGCCGGCAGCGCACCTCCCGCCGCGGACCCGGCGCCCGCCCGGGTGCTGGGGCCGGCCGAGCGCAAGCTGGTCCGGGAACGGCGGGTGAAGCTGTCCATCGCCGGGGCGATGCTCACCGCCTTCGCCGCGCTGATCGTCATCGTGGCGGCCGCGGTCATCAAGCAGTTCATGACGAACATCGCCGAGCCGATCAACGCCGCGGACAACCAGCAGATCGTCGCGCCCACCACGCCGACCACCACCCGCACGGTGGGCACCAGCACCGCCCCGGCCACCCAAGGCGGCACCACGACCACCGGCTCGAGCCCCACCACCGGCAGCGGGCAGCCGCCCCCCAGCACCACCCCCAGCACCAGTTCCTCGGCACCACCCGCGACCAAGCTGACCATTGCCAACGCCACGGTCTACGACCCGCAGGGCACCCCGCCCAAGGACTACGAGTCCTACGTGGACCTCGCCTACGACGGCGACTTCAGCACCTTCTGGCGGACCTGGGTCTACAAGCAGCAGTTCGGCCGGGCCCAGGGCGGGCTCAAGGACGGCGTGGGACTGGTGCTGAACATGGGCAAGGCGGTCACCCCGAGCAGCGTCACCGTCTCCACCGGGACGGCCGGCACGACGGTGGAGATCCGCAGCGCATCCAGCGCGAACCCGGCGCTGGAGTCCACCCAGGTGCTGGGCAGCGCCAGCCTCGGCGCGGACCCGGTGACGATCACCCTGGCCAACCCGCCGAAGTCGCAGTACCTCATCCTGTGGATCACCCACCTGGCGCCGTACCAGGGCACCAACGCCAAGAACGTCGGGCAGTTCCAGTCCAGCATCACGGAGATCTCCGTCACCGGGTCCTGACGCCGTCGGGGCCCGCCGGCCCGGACCGACCGATACAGTTCCGTTCGTGGCGGTTGCCCTGGACCCGCGGTCGGATGCCGACCTGCTGGCGGCCCATGCCGCCGGCGATCCGCGGGCCTTCGGCGTCCTCATCGCGCGGCACCGGGACCGGATGTGGGCGGTCGCGCTGCGCACCATCCGGGAGCCGGAAGAGGCCGCCGACGCCCTGCAGGACGCCTGCATCTCGGCGTTCCGGGCCGCGGGCAACTTCCGCGCCGAGTCGGCCGTCACCACGTGGCTGCACCGCATCGTGGTCAACGCCTGCCTGGACCGCATCCGGCGGCGGCAGTCCCGGCCGACCGTGCCGCTCACCGAGCAGGGCCCGACCGAACCGGGGGTCCCCCGGGACGCCATGGCCGACCGCGAGCTGACCTTGGACATCAACCAGGCGCTGGGCACGCTGCCGGAGGACCAGCGGGTGGCCATCGTGATGGTCGACGTGGAGGGCTACTCGGTGGCCGACGCCGCGGCGGCGCTCGGGGTCGCCGAGGGCACCATCAAGAGCCGGTGCGCCAGGGGCAGGGCCAAGCTCGCGGTGCAGCTGGGACATCTGCGGAACCGGTCGGGACCGGCCTCCGTCCAACCTCTGGGTGCGCCGTCCACCACGGCGCCGGTCCACGGGGGCCCGGCGCCGGGCCGGGGCTCCGCTACCGGACGAGGAGGTGGCTGAGGATGCGTCCTGATGGTGGGACGACGACCGGTGTTCCGCCGGGCCCGCCGTTCGACATCGACGTACTCGCCGACCTGCACGCGGGCGTGTACCCGGACGACATCGCCGCCATCCTGCGGGAGCGCGCGGCGGCGGATCCCGAGGCGTCCGCGGTGTTGGCCGCGCTGGACGCGACCACGGACGAACTGCGCGGCTGGGACAGCATCGCGCCGGTCCCGATGCCGGCCCCGTACGCCGCCCGGCTGGACGCGGCGATCGCCGCCGAGTCCGCGGCCCGCGAGGCTGCCTCCCGGCCGCCGGCAGCGAACGGCGGCCCGGCCGTCACGCCCGTCGCCGGACAGGGACCAGCACCGGGAAACCGATCCGGAGCTGACCCGGGAGGTCGTCCGGGCTCCGGCCCGGCCCAGATCAGCTCCTTGGACGAGGCGCGGCAGCGCCGGCTGCGGAACCGCACCCGGTGGGCCACCGGGCTGGGCGTCGCGGCCGCGGTGGCTGCGGTCCTGACGGTGGGGGCGGTGATCCTGCAACCGGGCGCGACGCCGGGCGCGGGACAGGCCGGTGAGCTGCCCGGCACCACGGCAGCCCCCAGGTCGGCAGCCCCCACCTCGCACCCGGGCGCCGCCGGGGCCCAGCCGGCCCCCTCCGCCGAGCCGACGGACAGCCCACCCCTGACCGGATCGGGCGGTCCCGCGCAGAGTGCCGGCCTGCAGAACATCGTGGCGCGACCGCACCACCTGGACGAGCTGCTGCCCGAACTGGACAGCAGTCCGACCGCCGGGCCGTTCACCGACCCGGACCGGCTGGCCGCGTGCATGCAGGCCAACGGGGCGTCCGCGTCCGATGTGCTCGGCGTCATCCCGGTGACCTACCAGGACCAGCAGGCCTACGCGGTGTCCCTGAGCGACGGCGTCGGCGTGGTGCGCATCCTGGTGGTCGGGCCGGAGTGCGGTGCCACCGGCTCCGACCTGATCGAACAGCAGACCGCCACCCGGTAGCGGCCGCCGGACGGCGATCTCCTCCGCGGGAACCCGGCCCGGCCGGCCAAGGCGATCGCCGCACTCGCCGGTTGCCGTGCCCGGCCGACGGGAATGCCCCTCGGTAGGGTGACGTTGCTACCAGCGTCGGCCGGTCCGCCGGCCGTGGGCCCCGCAAGGAGATGACGCACGTGACCGATCCGACCGCCGCGCAGACCGCCGCATCGTCGGCCGGTAGCCAGCAGGACGACCAGGACCGCGTGCACGAGGTCATCGTGATCGGCTCCGGCCCGGCGGGCTACACCGCCGCCATCTACCTGGCCCGGGCCGACCTGAACCCGCTGGTGTTCGAGGGCTCGCAGTACGGCGGCGCGCTGATGACCACCACCGAGGTGGAGAACTTCCCCGGCTTCGCCGACGGCATCCAAGGCCCCGACCTGATGGCCCAGATGCGCCAGCAGGCCGCCCGGTTCGGAGCCGACCTGCGCCCGGAGGACGTCGAGGCGGTCGACCTCACCGGCCCCATCAAGACGGTGACGGTGGACGGCAGGCAGTACCGAGCCCGCGCGGTGGTGCTCGCCACCGGCTCGGCCGCCCGGTACCTCAACCTGCCCGACGAGCAGCGGCTGATCGGCCGGGGCGTGTCCGCATGCGCCACCTGCGACGGGTTCTTCTTCCGCGACCGCGACATCGCGGTGGTCGGCGGGGGCGACTCCGCGATGGAGGAGGCCACCTTCCTAACCCGGTTCGGCCGGACGGTGACGATCATCCACCGGCGGGACGAATTCCGGGCCAGCGCCATCATGCTGGACCGCGCCCGGAAGAACCCCAAGATCCGCTGGATCACCAACGCCGAGGTGGTTGGCGTCGGTGGCGAGTCCTCGGTCAGTTCGCTGACCCTGCGGGACACCGTCACCGGCGAGGAGCGGCAACTGGACGTCAGCGGCCTGTTCCTGGCGATCGGCCACGACCCCCGCTCGGAGATGTTCCGGGACCAGGTGAAGACCGACGACGCCGGATACGTGCTGGTCGGCCCGGGTACCGCCACGTCGGTGCCCGGAGTATTCGCGGCCGGCGACCTGGTGGACCACACCTATCGGCAGGCCATCACCGCCGCCGGCACGGGCTGTTCGGCCGCGCTGGACGCGCAGCACTACCTGGCATCGCAGCCCGGTCCGGCCGGTGATGTCACCACCGACCCGTATGGCGCGGATTCCGTCGCCGGCCGGGTACTGGACTCGGTCGGCTGAATCCGGACCACCGTCAGCGTTATCCCTCATCCACAGCAGGAAGGCACCGCATGGCCACCAAGAACGTCACCGACGCCACCTTCGAGCAGGAGGTGCTGCAGTCCGACAAGACCGTGATCGTGGACTTCTGGGCGACCTGGTGCGACCCGTGCCGCAAGGTGTCACCGCTGCTGGAGGAGATCGCCGAGGCGCACGCGGACAAGGTCACGGTGGCCAAGCTGGACATCGACGCCAACCCGCAGACCTCCCAGGCGTACCAGATCCTGTCCATCCCGACCATGCTGGTGTTCCAGGGCGGCCGGCCGGTCAAGCAGGTGGTCGGGGCCAAGCCCAAGGCCGCGCTGCTGGCCGAGTTCGCCGACGTGCTGGCCTGAGCTGAGCCGTCCCGCCGGCCCCTGCCGGCCGGGATCTGCGCGGGTCTACCCCTCCGGTGGCGGCGCGGCGGCCACGCCGAGGGCGGAGGCGACCGCGTCGTACAGTCGCCGCGGCATGACGTCGTTCCTCGCCGCATTGCCCGATTCCGGCGCGAGTGCGGCGACGGCCGCCGCCGCTCCCCCGATGAAGGCGCCGACCAGCGCGGCCGCCTCGACCGGATCGAGGTCCGGATAGGCGGCGACCAGCGCGGTGCTGATGTCGGCCTGGGCCTGCAGTTGTAACCGCAGCGCACGACCCTGTACGGCGGGCACGTCGGCGATGAGCCGGAGCCGCAACTGCGCGAGCGGGCTCAGCATGTCGTCGCCGGCCGCGTCGCGCAGGGCACGCAGCAGGACATCGGCGGGCCGCTCATCGGGGCGGCGGGTCCGGATCGCCGCCAGCGCGGCCTCCACCCGGGCGTCGGACTCCGGGAACAGCAACTGCTCCTTGCTCTCGAAGTAGGAGAAGAAGGTGCGGGTGGCGACCTCGGCGGCGGCGGCGATGTCGGCGACGGTGGTGTGGTGGTAGCCACGTTCGTCGAACAGCCGCCGGCCCGCCTCGATGAGCGCGGCGCGGGTGCGCAGCCGCTTGCGCTCACGGAGGCTGGAATCGCGACCGGCGGATGACGGCATGCCTGTCATCGTACATGCATCGACTGCCATATTGCACTTGCTGCACTATTGCAGTCAGTGCATGATGGTGTCATGACGCGAAGCATCCTGATCTCGGGCGCCGGCATCGCCGGCTCCACCGTCGCCTACTGGCTGGCCCGCACCGGCTGGGAGGTGACGGTGGTCGAGAAGGCCGGCGGCAGCCGTTCCAGCGGGAACCCCGTCGACGTCCGCGGCGAGGCCACGGCGGTCGCCCGGGCGATGGGCATCTGGCCGGTGTTGCAGCAGCAGGCCACCCACACCGCACGGCTGGCGTTCGTCGATGCCCGCGGGCGCACCCGCGCGATGGTCGCCACCCGGCGGGGCCCGGACCCCGAGGCGGAGGTCGAGGTGGCCCGCTCCGACCTGGCAGCGGCCCTGCTCGATGCCGCCGCCGCCGACGCCGAGATCCGCTTCGACGACGCGATCAGCGGACTTCGGCAGCACCACGACGGGGTCGACGTGGAGTTCCTCGCGGGGGCGCCGCGCCGCTTCGACCTGGTGCTCGGCGCCGACGGACTGCACTCCAACGTCCGCCGGCTGGTGTTCGGGCCGGAGTCGGCCTACGCACGGCCGTTCGGCATGTTCGTCGGCACGGTGCGGACCGGAATCCGCCCGGACGATCCGCACACCGTGCTGATGTACAACGAGCCGGGGGCGTCGTTCTCCCTGCACCCGAGCGGCGGCGACCCGCTGGCGGCGTTCATCTTCCGGTCCCGGCAGCACTACGACCACCGCGATCCGGGCGCCCCGGCCCGGATACTCCTCGGGGCCTATGCGAACGCCGGCTGGATCGTGCCGCAGGTGCTCGACCAGTGGCGGGCGGCGACGGACGTCTACTTCGACGCCGTCACCCGGATCACGCTGCCGCGCTGGTCCACCGGGCGGGTGGCATTGCTGGGCGATGCCGCCGACTGCCTGTCACTGCTGGGAGACGGTTCCAGCAACGCCATCGTCGCGGCGAAGACGCTCGCCGACGCGCTGGCGGCGCAGCCGGCCGATCACGCCGCGGCGTTCGCGGCCTACGAGGCCAGGCACCGGACCAGGCTGCGTCGTTACCAGCGGGGCGCCCGGATCGCCTCGCACTTCCTGGTCCCCGCCACCCGTCCCGGGATCGCGCTCCGCAATACCGGTGCCCGGCTCGTCTCCCGGTGGGACCGGGCACCGGCGGACCCCGTCACTGCCTCCTAGTGCCGGCCGGGTTGCGGCTGCCGACGCTGGCCGCGGGACGGGGCGGTGACGCCCTCGTCGTCCGGCTCGAGGCGGGCCGGGCGCTCGTCCGACGGTGTG
>DASSTH010000296.1:0-14963 GCA_035708025.1 Nakamurella sp.
TGGTGCTGCAGATCACCGACTCGCCGCTGGCCGTCGGGATCACCACCGCGCTGCAGTTCCTGCCCATGCTGCTGTTCGGGCTGTTCGGCGGGCTGATCGCCGACCGGTACCCGAAGCGGCGCATCCTGCTGGCGACCCAGGCGGCCATGGCCGGGCTGGCGCTCGCCCTGGCCCTGCTGACCCTTACCGGCAACGTGCAGGTCTGGCACATCTACGCGGTCGCCCTCGGGCTGGGCCTGGTCACCGTGGTGGACAACCCGACTCGGCAGATCTTCGTCAACGAGATGGTGCCGGCCCATCTGGTGCGCAACGCGGTGAGCCTGAACTCCGGCAGCTTCCAGATCGCCCGGATGGTCGGTCCCGCGGTCGCCGGGGTGATGATCTCCGCCGTCGGATCCGGCTGGGCCTTCGCGTTCAACTCCGCCAGCTACCTGGCCACCATCGCGGCGCTGCTGGCCATGAACGTCGCCGAACTGCAGCGCATCCCGCGGGCCGAGCGGCAGCGAGGCCAGCTCCGGGAGGGCATCAGGTACGTGCTCGCCCGGCCGCACATCCTGTGGCTGATCGTGCTGGTGTTCTTCGTGGGCACCTTCGGCTACAACTTCGCCATCATCCTGTCCGCATACGCCAAGAACGTGTTCCACTCCGGGGCCGACGTGTACGGCCTGCTGAACACCGCCATGGCGGTCGGATCGGTGGCCGGGGCGCTACTGGCCGCGCGGCGCAGCACGGTGCGGCTGGCCTTCCTGTTCGGCTCCGCCGGGCTGTTCGCGGTGATGTTGATGGTGCTCGGGGTGGTCACCTGGCTGGTGCCGTTCACGGTGCTGCTGGTGATCACCGGGCTGGTGTCCATCACCTTCAACACCACGGCGAACTCCACGATCCAGCTGTCCACCGATGCCACCGTCCGCGGCCGGGTGATGAGCCTGTACATGTTGGTGTTCACCGGTGGCACCCCCATCGGCGGACCGGTGATCGGGGCCATCACGGACCGCTGGGGGGCGCCGCTGGCGGTGCTGCTGTGCGGAGCCGTGTGCCTGCTGGCCACCATCGCGTGTGCCTTGCTGGCGGCCCGGCAGACGGGGGTGCGGCTACAGGTCGACCTGCGTCGGCGCGCCGAGCGGCACCTGGTGCTGGTGCACCGCGAGGCCTGAGGCGCAGCACCGGGAATTGGCTGGCGGACGACCGGTCCCGGACGGTTTGCTGATGGCATGCCGACACCACCGCACCTGGCCGACCTGGCGCTGACCACCGCCCGGCCCGAGGACTTCGACGCCACCTATGACGTAGCGCTGCGCGCCTTCCAGGAGGAGGCGCCGGACGAGGCCCGGGAGTTCGACCGAAAGGTGCTGGCGGGCGAGCGGCTGTTCGGCTTCACCACCGGGGGACGGTGGGTGAGCACGTTCGGCGCCTTCGCCCGGTCGGTCACGGTGCCCGGAGGGGCGGCGCTGCCCGCGGCCGCCGTCACCGTGGTCACCGTGCTGGCGTCGTTCCGCCGCCGCGGACTGCTGACCGCCATGATGCGTGAGCACCTGCAGGACTCCGCTCGCCGGGGCGAACCGCTGTCGGTGTTGTGGGCATCGGAGTCCGGCATCTACGGCCGGTTCGGGTACGGGCAGGCGGCCCCGCGGGCGCGATTGTCCGGCCGCACCAGGTCGCTGGCCTTCCGGCCCGATGTCGACCTCGGGGACGGCTCGGTCGACGAGATCGAGCGCGAGGAGTTCCTGGCGGTCGCGCCGGCCATCAACAACGCCCTGATCCCAGCCCGGCCGGGCTCGCTGGACCGGCCGGAGAAGTTCTGGCCGATGGCCGTGTACGACCTGTCGTTCGCGCGGGACGGCGCCACGTCGCTGCGGTACGTGGTGCACTACGACCGGAACGGCACCGTGGACGGCTACACCACCTACCGGGTCAAGGACGACGGTGACATCACCGGCCCGGCCGGCGAGGTGCGCATCGGCGAGGTCAAGGCGCTCAACCCAGCCGCGTACGCCGCGCTGTGGCGCTACCTGCTCGACCTGG
The DNA here is from genome assembly GCA_035708025.1 of Nakamurella sp. Lineage (GTDB taxonomy): Bacteria > Actinomycetota > Actinomycetes > Mycobacteriales > Nakamurellaceae > Nakamurella. Next base: position 2,023 of record DASSTH010000296.1, read on the forward strand.
ACCTGGTGCGGACGTTCCGGTGCGGCAATGCCCCGCTGGACGCCCCGTTGCGTCACCTGGCCGCCGATCCGCGGGCCATCCACACGGAGGTGCTGGACGGCATCTACCTGCGCGTGGTGGACGTGCCGGCGGCCCTGCGGGCGAGGTCGTACGCCACCGAGGTGGACCTGGTGATCGAGGTGACCGACCCGATCCTGGAGCACAACAACGGCCGGTTCGCGCTGCGGGCCGGCGAGGACGGGGCGACCGTCCGCCGGGCGCGGCGCCGCCCGGACCTCAGCCTGGGCATCCGGGAACTCGGCGCGGTGTACCTGGGCGGTCCCCGGCTGGCCGAACTGCACGCGGCCGGTCTGGTGGTCGAGCACCGGCCCGGCGCGGTGGCCGCCGCGTCGACCGCCTTCGGCGGCGGCGTGGCCCCGCACTGCTCGGACAACTTCTGACCGCTCGTTGCGTCCTGCACATCGCGTGTAATAACACGCAATCTGTAGGACGCAACGAACCCGACGGACTCGGGGCTGCTACCGTCGAAGCCGTCGTCGATCCCTCGCGGGAGAGGCCCCGGCGGTCCGTCACCGGCCCGGCGGGGACGCCGAAGGAGCAAGCGCCTCCCCGCCAATCTCTCAGGCCAGCGAACCGCGAGGGCTAGACACCTCTGGAAAGCAGCGCAGTACGGTGCGCTCGCCGAAGGGGCAAGCCGGGCCGCCCGGTGAAGCTCTCAGGCACCCATGACAGAGGGGGAGGCCGTGGGTGCGCCGTACCCGCGGACCGAACCGTCACCGCCAGAGGCTCCGGGACCGCCCCGGGGGAGGCCACCCATGACGACGCCCGCGCAGCACCCCACCGGATCCGCCGCTCGCCGTGAGCGGTTCGCCGACCGGCACATCGGGCCGGACGCCGCCGAGCAGGACCGGTTGCTGCAGGTCATCGGCGTGCCCGAGCTGGATGCACTGGCCGACGCCGCGGTGCCGGCCGCCATCCGGTCGGATCGCCCGCTGGACCTGCCCGAACCGCTCACCGAGGCCGAGGCGCTGGCCGCCCTGCGGTCGCTGGCGGCCAAGAATCGCCCGCTGACCTCCATGATCGGCATGGGCTACCACGACACCATCACCCCGCCGGTGATCCGCCGCAACGTGCTGGAGAGCCCCGCCTGGTACACCGCCTACACCCCCTACCAGCCGGAGATCAGCCAGGGCCGGCTGGAGGCGCTGCTGAACTTCCAGACAGCCGTCGCGGACCTGACCGGGCTGCACGTCGCCAACGCCTCGATGCTGGACGAGGCCACCGCGGCCGCCGAAGCCATGACGCTGATCCGGCGCACCGCGCGCAGCAAGTCCAACCGGTTCGTGGTGGACGCCGACACCCTGCCGCAGACCATCGCGGTGATCCGCACCCGCGCCGAACCGCTCGGTATCGAGGTGGTGGTGGCCGACCTGTCCGGCCCGCGCGTGAACGCCGGCGGCCCTGATCATGCAGCAGACGCCGACGGCATCTCCGGCACGGCTGGCACCGAGCGCCCCGCCGACTCCGGCGTGCTGCCCACCGGCGACTTCTTCGGGCTGCTGGTCAGCTATCCCGCCGCGTCCGGCGCCGTGCGCGACCACGCCGAGCTGGTGCAGGCAGCGCACCAGCGGGACGCCAAGGTGGTGGCGGCCACCGATCTGCTGGCGCTGACCTTGCTGCGCCCGCCGGGGGAGATCGGCATCGACGTCGCGGTCGGCTCCTCCCAGCGCTTCGGCGTGCCACTGGGCTTCGGCGGGCCGCACGCCGGATTCATCGCGGTGCGGTCGGACCTGCAGCGGCAACTCCCGGGCCGGCTGGTCGGGGTGTCGCACGACTCCGCCGGCACTCCGGCCTACCGGCTGGCGCTGCAGACCCGCGAGCAGCACATCCGCCGGGAGAAGGCCACCAGCAACATCTGCACCGCGCAGGTGCTGCTGGCGGTGATGGCGTCCATGTACGCGGTCTACCACGGGCCCGACGGCCTCCGCAGGATCGCCGAGCAGGTGCACCGCAGGGCCGCGGACCTGGCGGCCGGTCTGCGGGCCGCCGGAGCCGAGGTGGTGCATGGCAGCTTCTTCGACACCGTTCGGGTCCGGGTTCCGGGGCGGGCGGCCGAGGTAGTGCGGCGCGCCCGGGACCGTGGCATCAACCTGTGGCGGGACGGCGACGACGTCGTGCAGGCGTCCATCGGCGAGGGCATCACCGACGAGCAGGTCGCTGCCGTGATCGACGCCGTGATCGGCGGGACCGGCGACGGCGGGAGGCCGACCGCCGCCCGGCCGAACGGCCCCGCTTCCGGTGCCGAGATCATCCCGGCCGAGCTCCGCCGCACCTCAGACTTCCTGACCCACCCGGTGTTCCACGCGTACCGGTCCGAGACCGCGATGCTGCGCTACCTGCGCCGGCTGGCCGACTCCGACCTGGCACTGGACCGCAGCATGATCCCGCTGGGCAGCTGCACCATGAAGCTGAACGCCACCGCCGAGATGGAGTCCATCAGCTGGCCGGAGTTCGCCGGGCTGCACCCGTTCGCGCCCGCCGAGGACGCCACCGGCCTGCTCCAGCTGATCGGGCAGCTGGAGGGGTGGCTGGCCGAGATCACCGGCTACGCCAGGGTTTCCCTGCAGCCGAACGCCGGTTCCCAGGGTGAGCTGGCCGGGCTGCTGGCCATCCGTGCCTACCACCGCTCGCGCGGCGAGCAGCACCGCACCGTGTGCCTGATCCCGGCGTCGGCCCACGGCACCAACGCCGCCTCCGCGGTGATGGCCGGCATGAAGGTCGTCGTGGTGGGCACGGTCGCCGGCTCCGGCGACTCCGGGGCGGCGGCGGGCAACATCGACCTGGCCGACCTGCACGCGAAGATCGCCGCCCACCGCGACGAGCTGGCCGCGATCATGATCACCTACCCCTCCACGCACGGGGTGTACGAGAGCACCATCACCGAGATCGCCGACGCGGTGCACGGAGCCGGGGGCCAGGTGTACGTGGACGGCGCGAACCTCAACGCGCTGGTCGGCCTGGCCCGCCCCGGTGAATTCGGCGGTGACGTATCCCATCTCAACCTGCACAAGACGTTCTGCATCCCGCACGGCGGGGGCGGGCCCGGGGTGGGCCCGGTGGCGGTGCGCGAGCACTTGGCGCAGTTCCTGCCGGGGCATCCGCTGGCCGACCTCGGGGTGACGGCTCCGGAGGACGGCGGCGTCGGCGCGGTCTCGGCGGCGCCATGGGGATCGGCCGGCATCCTGCCGATCTCCTGGGCGTACATCGCGATGATGGGTGCCGACGGGCTGCGCCGCGCCACGCTGACCGCGGTCGCGGCGGCCAACTACGTCGCCCGCCGGCTGGACGAGCACTTCCCGGTGCTGTACGTGGGGGAGGGTGGGTTCGTCGCCCACGAGTGCATCCTGGATCTGCGGCCGATCACCAAGGCGACCGGCGTGACGGTGGACGATGTGGCGAAGCGGTTGGCGGACTACGGATTCCACGCCCCGACGATGTCCTTCCCGGTGGCGGGCACGCTGATGGTGGAGCCGACCGAGAGCGAGGACCTGGCGGAGTTGGACCGGTTCTGCGATGCCATGATCGCCATCAAGGGGGAGATCGACAAGGTCGGCGCCGGGACGTGGCCGGCCGAGGACAACCCGCTCCGGAACGCGCCGCACACGGCCGCGGCGCTGGCCGGCGAGTGGCAGCACCCGTACACCCGGGCGGAGGCGGTGTTCCCCACTTTCGCCGGTGGATCGGTCGATCCGGCGCACAAGTACTTCCCGCCGGTGGGCCGGATCGACGGTGCCTACGGCGACCGGCATCTGGTGTGCACGTGCCCGGAGCCGGCCGCCTACGCGGACTGAACCGCCGGGCCGTTCCGCACGGCGTGCCGCCGGAGCCTCGCCGGCTCCATTCGGCGTGCCTCGCCCGGACCGGCGCGGTCAGGGCTCCAGGGTGAGCAGGTCGGTCAGCACCTGGCCCAGCTTCGCCGGGTCCGTCACCGGCACATAGCTGCCGCCCGCCGCGGTGGCGATCTGGTTGTAGGCGTCCGCCGGTACCGCGTTGCCCAGGCCGACCACGTCGACGCGGACACTGCCCTTGGCAGCGCCGAGCGCCGTCAGCACCATCTGCCGTGGGGTTGCCGGGGTCTCGTCCACGCCGCTGGTGATCAGCACCACCCGGGAGGTCCGTCCGGTGACCGTGGTGTCCGCCGCCTTGTCGACGGCGGCCATCAACGCCCCGTACGCCCACCGGTCGCCGTCGGCCTTCAGCGCCCGCACCGCCGCGGACAGCGCCGCCTGCCGGGTCCCGGTGCCGACCTTGCCGGCCAACGGGCCGGTGCTGACCAACTGCGGATAGCCGTCCGGCGGCAACGCCACCGAGTCCGAGTACGCCCACAGCCCGACCCGGTCGGTGATCTTCCCGCCGATCACCGTGGGCACGGCGGCCTGCACGGCGGCCAGCAGGGACCGCCCGCCGACCTCGGTCGACATGCCGGCGGAGGAATCCACCACCAGGGTCAGCACCGGTCCGGTCGCCGCCGGGTTCGGCGTCGTCGACGTGGCCGGCGTTGAGGAACTGGTCGGAGTGGTCGGCGTGACGGGGCCGGTCAAGGTGGTCACCGACCGTGCTGTGGTGGCGGTGCTGGACGCCGTGGTCGGAGAGGTTGGTGACGTGCCCGTCGTGGCGCCGGTCGCCGGCGACGACGTGGCGACGGTGCCGGTATCCGACGGCGAGCCCTCGGTACCGGCGATGTTGGATCCGGCCGTCGCGCTGCCGGTCGGTGGCAGCGGTGACGACGGAACCGGCTGCCCGAGCTCTTCGGCGACCGCCGCGTCCACCGCGGGCCCGCCGGCCGGCAGCACCGTCACCGCCGTGCCGGTGTCCACCCCGGGCACCGGCTTGGCGGGCTGCGCCGCGGCGGTCCGCCAGCCCGCGTCGGCCAGGATCTGCTGGGCCTGGGCGGTGCCGAGGAACGCCTGGAACGAACTGGCCGCCGCCGCCAGGTCCTGGTCGACCCAGGCGGCCGAGATGGGGGCGGCGATCAGCGAATCCCCGGCCGTCGGACCGTCCGGATGGATGGCGGACAGCGAGTGCCCCGCCGGGTCGAAGGCGACCAGGTCGGCCTCCACCACCGGCACGGCCGTCGCCTCACCCGTCCCGTCGGCCAGGGCGGTCAGCGCCTCGGCGGTGGTCCCGGCGTCACCGGCGGAGCCCGATCCCACGGCACGCACCGTCGGCCCGGCGTTCCGAACCTCCACAACCCCGAGGGCGGCGACCTGCTGGCCGGTGGACTCCTGCTGGCCAGCGAGCACGGACTGCACGGCGTAGCTGGTGGCCCGGTTGGAACCGGCCGGCGGCAGGTCGAGCAGCAGGTGCCGGCCGCCGGGCAGCGCCGCCGTGCCCTGCGGGCCGGCGGCGGTGGGCAGTGCCGACCAGCTGAGCGAGGTCGCGGCGGCCACGTCGTCGGATCGCACCGCGAGGACCACGGGGGACCAGGCCAGCGGGTCGGTGGGATGACCCGCGGCCAGGTCCGGCCGCGCCCCGTCCAAAGCGGCGAGAGACGCGTCGCTGTCCGGGATCCACAGACCCGGGGCCTTACCGGCGGACGCCGGCCATTGCCGGGTCAACCCGGCCAGCGCCGTGCCGTCCGGCACGGCGGTCACCGTGGCGGTGACACACGCGGAGCGGGCCACCTCCCGCTTGCGGTTGTAGGCGGCGGCGGCCGTGGCGATCGCCGGTTGGGCACCGGGCCCGGCGGCCACCGGGAGGCTGACGGCGGTCGAGCAGCGACCGTCCACCGCCGGGTTGGCGCGATGCACGATGACCAGATAGCCGACGGTGGCGCCGGCCACCACCAACACCACGACGGCGGCGGTGATCACCCACCGGGCGATTCCGCGGGGGCGTCTGGCGTCGGCGTGGCGCCCCATGGAACCTCCGCTCGTGAATTTGTGCCGGTGATGAGCCGTGTCCACTGTAGCCAGCGCAGCCGCGTCGGGCGGTGATCATGAAGGCCCGGCGGCGGGGTCCGGGAACCCCCGGGGGCCGCTATCCGGGGAACCTGGGGGGATGGACCTACCCTGCCGCCCGCCGGGTTCGACTACCGTTCCTTGCAGGAGGTGGCACCGCGGTGTGCCGACCTGACACGATGGACGGGCCGGCGTCGCCAGGTGGGCGCCGCGGGGACCGACGGGAGAGGACCGGCGCACGATGGCAAATCCCTTTGTGAAGTTCTGGAAGTACCTGATGGCCTTGTTCTCGTCCAAGGTCGACGAGTACGCCGATCCGAAGGTGCAGATCCAGCAGGCGATCGAGGACGCACAGCGGCAGCACGCCGCGCTGTCCCAGCAAGCTGCCGCGGTGATCGGCAACCAGCGTCAGCTGGAGATGAAGCTCAGCCGCAAGATGAGCGACGTGGAGCGGTTGCAGGCCTCCGCCAAGCAGGCGCTGGTGCTCGCGGACGAGGCCAGGGGCAAGGGCGATGCCGACAAGGCCGCACAGTACGAGCAGACCGCCCAGGTGTTCGCCACCCAGCTGGTCTCGGCCGAACAGGAGATGGAAGACCTCAAGGGCATGCACGACCAGGCCCTGCAGGCGGCCGAGCAGGCGAAGCAGGCGGTGGAGCAGAACGCCATGGCGCTGCAGACCAAGCTCGCCGAGCGGACCAAGCTGCTCTCGCAGCTCGACCAGGCCAAGATGCAGGAGCAGATCTCCGCATCGCTGAACTCCATGAACCAGCTCAGCGCGCCCGGAACCACGCCGACCCTGGACGAGGTCCGCGACAAGATCGAGAAGCGGTACGCCAACGCGCTCGGCGCCGCGGAGCTGAGCAAGAACTCGGTACAGGGCCGCATGCTCGAGGTGGAGAAGTCGACCCTCGACCTGGCCGGCTCCGCGCGGTTGGACCAGTTGCGGGCCCAGATGCACCCGGAGCTGTCCGGCACCCAGGCGCGGGCGATCGACGCATCGACGTCGGCGTCCGGGGCGCCGTCCAGCACGCCGGCAGCGGCCCCGGCTGAGCAGCCGAACCAGCAGAGTTGAGCATGCGCGCCGTCGTCCGGGTGGGCACCGCCCTGGCCCGGTCCGGCGCGCTGCGGACGGTCGCCGGCCGCGGCCTCGACATGGTCGCGCAGGTCAGCGACACGGCCGCCGAGGTGATGCGCAGTCGCCGCGATGCCTCGCTGGTGGCTGCCCGCCGCCGGCGGGCGGCTCGCCGGCGGGTGACCGCCTGGTCGCTCGGGGCGCTGCTGTTCGCCGCCATCGGCGCCACTGGCGTCGTGCAGATGGCATCGGACGGCATGAACGCGGTCACAGTCGGTTGGCTGGTGCTGATGCTCGGGCTGCTGGTGTATTGCCTGGTCGGAGTGGTGCGGGGGAGCATCGACCTGCGGGCGCGGACCAAGGTGGTGCGGCGGCTGCCGGCGCCGCAGCCGCCGCGGCGGCCGGTGGGCTCCGCCATCCGCAACCAGATCGCCCGGCTGGACGGGTACTCCGATGCGCTGCGTCAGACCACCGGGATGATCGGCGTGGTGCAGGACGACCCGGGGATCCGCCGGCTGCGTGACGAGACACTGGCCGCGGCGGATGCCGCCGAGGTCCGGCTGCGCGCCCAGGCGGCGGAACTCACCTCCCTGTTGCGCGGCGGCCGGCCGCCGGCCGGTTCCCAGCTGGCAGCGGCGTGCGCCAGTCTCAAGGCGCAGATCGTGGCCGGCGTCGACGAGTACGGCCGGCTGGTGGCCGCCGCATCCGAGGCCGCCTCGGCGTCTCGTGCGCTGGCCGCCAGTACCAGCCCGGCGGGCGGCGTCGCCGAGGTCACCGGCCAGTTGGCGGCGCTGGCCGCCGGCATGCGCGAACTGACCGAGATGGCCACACCGCAGGTCTGAAACCTGGCCGGAGCCGGTCCGCGGCCCGGTGCGCGCCGGACCGGGCACCGCCCGTAGTACGGGCTCGGCGGACCTGATCGGCGGACGGCTCGCCGTGCCGCACCGCCACGCCCGTGCGCTGCGTCGATCGCCCACGCCTGCCGACCGCGGCATGGCACACTGCCCTGGTTGCCGGGTTCACCACCCGGGCGACGGCCACCACCTGTCCCCGCACGGGCGCGGGTGGAGCCACGTTGTCCACGACCGTCCGATGGGAGTGCATGCCGGTGGAGGTGCTCGGCATCGACTTCGGCACGTCCAACACCGTGGCGGTCCTGGCCGGTGGCGGCCGCCCGCCCCGCAACCTGTCCATCGACGGCAGCTCCTGGATGCCGTCGGCGGTGTACGTCGATGACGACGACTCGCTCGCCGTGGGGCGGGATGCCGAACGCAAGGCCCGGCTCGCTCCGGAACGGTTCGAGCCGAACCCGAAGCGGCGCATCGACGACGGCGAGATCCTGTTGGGCGTCCGGGTGGTGCCGGTGGTGGATGCCATCGCCGCGGTGCTGCGCCGGGTTGGCGAGGAGGCCCGGAGGCAACTCAACGGCCGCAACCCCGACGAGGTGCACCTGACCCACCCGGCGCAGTGGGGCAGCGCCCGGCAGAACGTGCTGCTGGCGGCCGCCCGCGCGGCGGGTCTCGGCGGGGCGGTCAGCCTGCTGCCCGAGCCGGTGGCCGCCGCCGCCCACTTCGCCTCGCTGCCCGGCAACGCGCTGCCGCCGGGATCCGCGCTGGCCGTCTACGACCTGGGCGGCGGCACCTTCGACTGCGCCGTCGTCGGTGCCACCCCCACCGGGTACACAGTGCTCGCCGAGGCGGGCCTGCCCGACGTCGGCGGGGTGGACTTCGACCAGACGATCGTGGACCACCTGGGCCGCACCGCCGCAGCCGTCGACCCAGGGCGGTGGCAGTCACTGACCCGGCCGCGCACCGCCGGTGACCGCCGGGCGGCCAGGGCGCTGCGGGAGGACGTGCGTGCCGCCAAGGAGACCCTGTCCCGGTATTCGCAGACCGACCTGCCGCTGCCCGAGCCGTTCGAGGACACCCTGCTCACCCGGCGGGAGTTCGACGGGCTGATCCGGCCGGCCATCGTGCGCACGGTGGAACTGTTGGCCGCCACCGTGGAGCGGGCCGGCCTGACCCCGCAGCAGCTTGCCGGGGTCTACCTGGTGGGCGGCTCCAGCCGGATCCCCCTGGTGGCGGCGGTGATATCGGAGAAGCTGAACGTGGTGGCCAGCACCCTGGACCAGCCCGAGACGTCCGTCGCCATGGGCGCGGCGATCAGTCCGGGCAGCCGGCGCGCCCCGGGACGGACCGAAGCGCTCGGCCCGGCGTCCGGGCCCCGCCCGCCGGTGCCGGGTCCGGGGGTGGCGAACCCGGCCGGCGGGGCGCCGGCCGGTGGCCATCCGTCGGCTCCCCCCGGTCCGGCATCCGCACCGCAGCGACCGGTGACCGGGCCGCCCGTCACCGCCGCCCCGCCCGGCTCGATGACGGGGGTCCACCCCGCTTCGGTGACCGGTGTTCATCCGGGCTCGGTGACCGGGGTGCATCCCGGTGCGGTGACGGGCCCCCAGCCGGGTTCGACCACCGGAGCGCATCCCGGTCCGGTGACCGGCGGTCAGCCCGCCTCGGCACCCGGCGTGCATCCCGGTTCCGTCACCGGTCCCCGTCCCGGACCCACCAGCGGGCCACGCCCGCCCGTGGGTCCGCCCGTCGCTCCGGCGGTCACGCGGGCCGGAAACGGATCGGGCGGTGGCCGCAACCGGTTGCTGGTGGTCGGCGGGATCGCGGCGGTGGTGGTGATCGCGGTGGTGACCGTGGTGATCATCCTGACCACCGGCGGCAACTCCGCCGGCCCGGACAACCCGACCAGCACACCCACCACCGGAGCGTCCTCCGGCGTGACCACGTCGAGCCTGGTGTCGACGGGGTCGAACGTGCCGACGGTGCCCGCCGACTGCGCCGACTCACCGATCGACAACAACGGCATGACGCCGTGCCTGGTGGCGCTGGCCGGGCCCAACGTCACCCGGGCCACGGCCTGCGCGGCGATAGCGACCGACAGCAGCGAACTGCAATCGGTGCTGGGTTCCATCCAGCCGCTGGCCGCGTCCGCCTGCGACCAGTTGGACGGCGGCAAGGTCGGGGTCGTCTACATCCAGTTCCACTCCACCGACGACGCCATCCAAGCGATCGACTCCATCGCACAGGCGCTGCCCGCCGACCAACAGGGCTGGAGCCAGGGCAACGGTAGCGGCCGGACCATGACGACCTCCGATCCCGATAACGGCCCTCAGGTGTATTGGTCCTACTCCGGACTCCCGGTAATCGCGTTCGCGACCCGATCCGGGTCGGCCGACCTCAGCATGGACGAGCTCACCTCGTTCTGGCGCGACTCGCTGCTGCCGCAGTCCTGAACCCGGGCCCGCCCGATCGAGCTTTGTGTCCTTCAGCTCGCCGCACCACACGACCCCGGCTCATCGCTTGCGCCGCCAGGCAAGGATCAGCAGTACCAGCACGGCGAGCAGGCCCGCGATCATCACCAGCCTGCCGAACGTGCTGGACAGGCCGGTGGGATCCGCGGCTACCGCGCTGAGCCACGCCGGCGGCATCTGAGTCTCCTCGGCGTTCCGGCTATCCGACCAGCGGACGGACCTGCTCGCCGACGAACGTGGCGAACCGCTCCAGCGGCATGCTGCCGCCCACCGCGAGCAACGGGACATGGGTGGCGCCGGCCTCGGCGAGGTCGCGCACGCGCTGCGCGATCGCCTCGGCGGGCGAGCTGTCGGGAACGTCCGCGAACACCACGACATCGCCCGTGCCGGTGTGCCGCGCCGCCGAACGGCCGGCCCGCTGGTGCACCAGACCCGCACGCAGGTCGGCCGGCGTGGTCTCGCCGGTGAAGATCACACCGTCAGCCAGCTCGCCGGCCAGCGACAGGGTGCGCTCGCGGACCGCACCGACCAGCACTGGGGGAGGAGTGGCCGGAGGCCAGTCCAGCGCCACCCGATCCAGCGTGACGTACCGCCCGGACACCGTCACCGTCTCGCCGTGCAGCAGCGCCCGCAGCGCCGAGGTGTACTCGCGCAGCAGCGTCATCGGCGAGTCTGCCCGGGATCCCACCTGCGCCATCCAGTCCAGCACCCCGTGGCCCACCCCCGGCACGAAACGGCCCGGGAACAGCCGCTCCACGGTGGCGATCTCCATCGCGGTGAGTGCCACGTTGCGCAGCGGCACCGGCAGCAGTCCGATGCCGACTGCCATCCGTTCGGTCCATGCCAGGGCCGCCGCAGCGGTGGCGATCCCGCTCTCCTTGAAGCAGTCCTCCCACAGCCACAGCTGCGGCACACCCGATTCCTCGGCGGCCACGGCGACGGTGCGCAGCCGCTCCGGCGGCAGGTCGGGCGGGAAGATCACACCGAGCGTGGTCATGCCCGCAGCATGCCATGGTGGGCCGACACGGGCCGGCGGTCGGGTGCGCTCCTGCGCCGCAGCCGAGAGCCAGCGCGGCCGGCCCGGGGCGGGCCGGCCGTTAGCATCGGTGTGGTGAGACTGACCGAGTTCCGGCGGCTGATGCAGGCCCACTTCGGGCCGCTGCGTGCCCCGTCGGTCGCGCAGGACCACGTGTTCTCCGCACTGGGCGGCCGCACGGTGGACCAGGCGTTGGAGGCCGGCATCGATCCGAAGCGGGTCTGGGCGGTGGTGTGCGAGACGTTCGACGTGCCACCCACGCTGTGGCATGGGCTGCCGGACTGAGGCAACCGTTCCGCCGGTGGCCGCGCGTTCTCCGGTGCCGGAGAGGTGTCGCCGGATCGGTGTCGTCGGCACGCCGCGACACGCACCTCGATGTGACCACCGTCGAACGGGTGTACGTCTAGAGTTGTCCCCAGCGACCTCGTCATCCACATTCCGGCGGTGTCGCCCGGCCGTTGTCGGTGCCCCGGCATACCGTCGGCGGCAACACAGCAGGAGACCAGAACAGACCGGTGGCGCACCGACCGCCGGACGTAGAAAGGCAAGGGTGGGTCATGACCGCTCCGGACCGCGAGAAGGCGCTCGGCATCGCACTCGCGCAGATCGAGAAGCAGTTCGGTAAGGGCTCCGTGATGCGGCTGGGCGACGAGGGGCGCACCCCCGTCGAGGTGATCCCGACCGGTTCCATCGCGCTGGACATCGCATTGGGCATCGGGGGGCTGCCGCGGGGCCGGGTCATCGAGATCTACGGTCCGGAGTCCTCCGGCAAGACGACGGTCACCCTGCACGCGGTGGCCAGTGTGCAGGCGGCCGGCGGGATCGCGGCGTTCATCGACGCCGAGCACGCGCTGGACCCGGAATACGCCAAGTCGCTGGGGGTGGACACCGACGCACTGCTGGTCTCCCAGCCGGACACCGGGGAGCAGGCACTGGAGATCGCCGACATGCTGATCCGGTCCGGCGCAATCGACCTGGTGGTGGTCGACTCGGTGGCCGCGCTGGTGCCACGGGCGGAGATCGAGGGCGAGATGGGGGACAGCCACGTCGGTCTGCAGGCCCGGCTGATGTCCCAGGCGCTGCGCAAGATCACCGGCGCGCTGTCCTCCACCGGCACCACGATGATCTTCATCAACCAGCTGCGGGAAAAAATCGGAGTTATGTTCGGGTGCTTCTCCTACGGCACCCGGGTGGTGCTGGCCGACGGCAGTACCGAGAAGATCGGGAAGATCGTCAACCAGAAGCTGCCGGTGGAGGTGCTGTCCTACGACCCGGAGGCCGACGCGGTCGTGCCCCGCAAGGTCGTCAGCTGGTTCGACAACGGAGTGACCGAGCGATTCCTGCAGTACACCGTGGAGAAGTCCGGCGGCAACGGCCGGGCCCGGTTCGCCGCCACCGAGAACCATCTCATCCGAACCCCCGGGGGATGGTGCGAGGCGGGCGAGCTGATCGCCGGAGATCGCGTCATGGTCGCCGAACCGCAGCGGCTGAGCGAGCAACAATGGCAGGTGGTGCTGGGCTCACTGCTGGGTGACGGGAACCTCTCACCCAACCGCC
>DASSTH010000297.1:0-3211 GCA_035708025.1 Nakamurella sp.
ACGGACCGGGCGGCGGCCGAGCAGCGTGCCGCCTCCGCCCGGTCGTCCGCGGCGGCGTTGCAGGCCGAATGGGACTCGCTGACCGACTCGGTGCATTCCACCGAGGTGCTGCGCGCCCAGCAGCGGCTGCGGCTGGAGCAGTTGGCCGAGACCGCCGGCACCGAGTACGCGATGAGCGTGGACGATGTGGTGGCCGAGTACGGGCCGGATGTGCCGGTGCCACCGAGCGCGCTGGAGATGGCCGAGTACGCGGCGGCGCGGGATCGCGGCGAGCAGGTCAGCGAGCCCACGGCGATGCCCTTCGATCGGGCGTCCACCCAGCGGCGGGCCAAACGGGCGGAGCGGGATCTGGCCCTGCTGGGCAAGGTGAACCCGTTGGCGCTGGAGGAGTTCGCCGCGATGGAGGAGCGGCACGCGTTCCTGTCCACCCAGCTGGAGGACCTGCGCTCCACCCGCAAGGACCTGCTGGCGGTGGTCAAGGAGGTCGACGAGAAGATCCTGCAGCTGTTCACCAGCGCCTACACCGACGTGGCCGCCGAGTTCCGCACCGTGTTCGCGGCGCTGTTCCCGGGCGGCGAGGGCGAGCTGGTGCTCACCGACCCGTCGGACATGCTGGCCACCGGGGTGGACGTCACCGCCCGGCCGCCCGGGAAGAAGGTCAAGCGGCTGTCGCTGCTGTCCGGCGGGGAACGCTCGCTGGTGGCCGTGGCCATGCTGGTGGCGATCTTCCGAGCCCGGCCCAGCCCGTTCTACGTGCTGGACGAGGTCGAGGCGGCGCTGGACGAGGTGAACCTGACCAGGCTGGTGGGCCTGCTGCACGAACTGCGCTCCTCCTCGCAGCTGCTGGTCATCACCCACCAGAAGTACACGATGGAGGCCGCCGATGTGCTCTACGGCGTGTCCATGCGCGGCGACGGCATCAGTCAGGTGATCAGCCAGCGCATTCGGCCGCGCACCGACGGTGGTGACCGGGCCTCCGACGGTGGTGACGGGGAGCCCGCCGACGTCCCAGAACCGCGTCCGGCCTCCCAGCACGTGGGAACGTGATCAAAGCGACACCGTTTCCGGGCCGTTTCACGGTCCGCCGATTTGCCCAGCGGGCACGCCGCGGTCGATAGTTGTGCTCCAGACGGGCGTCCGACGAGGTGGTCCACCCCGCATCACGGTTCGGGGTGCCGTGGATGCCAGGAGGGTGCATGCCGCATTCGCTGCCGAGGGTGCCGGGCGCACTCCGGCCACCGCCTACCGGGGCTCCGCACCGGATCGTCCGTCACCGCATCGGTACCCCCAGTGACGAACCTTCCGGCGCAAGGCCGATGATGAGACGGTTGTCCGCCTGGCCGGCGGGCCGCCTCAGCGGCGTAGCGGCCGCGGACTTCCCAATGCGACACAGGCAGATCCGACAACTGCCCGCCGGCCGGCCGGCGTGGCACCACACCGGCCGGTGGGCCGACGACGAGGGCGAGACGTGATGGTCCAAGCGAAAGCACCGCAGGGGGTGGACGCGCCGGGGCGCGCTCCGGTGGGCAAGCGCACGCTGCGGGTCGACCGCTGGTGGGCGCAGCCACTGGCCACCTGGATCCTGCTGTCGATCTGGGTGGCCTACGCCACCGTCCGGGTCTTCTGGCGCCAGTACTACTACGCCCCCGAGCAGCACTACCTGTCGCCGTTCACCTCTCCGTGCGTCAGCACCAGTTGCGTGCCCGGGTCCAGCGAGTTCGGCCACTGGTTCGGCGCGTTCCCGGTGTTCCTGCCGTACGCGATCATCACGCTGGTCTTCCTGCTGGGCTTCCGGTTGACCTGCTACTACTACCGCAAGGCCTACTACCGCAGCTTCTGGCGCTCGCCGTCCGCGTGCGCCGTGCCCGAACCGCACCGCAACTACACCGGCGAGACCCGGTTCCCGCTGATCTTCCAGAACGCGCACCGCTACTTCTTCTACATGGCGGTGCTGATCTCGCTGGTCAACACCTACGACGTCATCTCCTCCCTGACCCACGGGATCGGCTTCGGCACCCTGGTGATGACCGCCAACGTGGTGCTGCTGTGGTGCTACACGCTGGGTTGTCACGCCTGCCGACACGTGATCGGCGGCCGGTTGCGGCACTTCTCCCGCCACCCGGTCCGCTACCGGCTGTGGGGATGGGTGAGCGTGCTCAACGGCAGGCACATGCAGTTCGCCTGGACCACGCTGGCCACCCTGATGATCACCGACTGGTATGTCTGGATGGTCTCCGCCGGGGTGTTCTCCGACCTGTTCTACGTCCGCTTCTAAGCGTCCGCTCGCGAAGGATCCCCTGACCGCCATGACATCTGCATCGACACCGCCCGCGGCGCCATCGGTCGCGCGGTACTCCAGCGACGTGCTGATCATCGGCGCCGGCGGCGCCGGGCTGCGTGCCGCCATCGCCGCCCGGGAGGCCGGCAAGTCCGTCACCATCGTGTGCAAGTCGTTGTTCGGCAAGGCGCACACCGTCATGGCGGAGGGTGGCATGGCCGCCGCCATGGGCAATGTCAACCCGCACGACAACTGGCAGGTGCACTTCCGGGACACCATGCGGGGCGGCAAGTTCCTGAACAACCCGCGGATGGCGGAGTTGCACGCCAAGGAATCCCCGATGCGGGTGTGGGAACTGGAGACCTACGGCGCCCTGTTCGACCGCACCCCCGAGGGCAAGATCAGCCAGCGCAACTTCGGTGGCCACGAGTACCCACGGCTGGCGCACGTGGGCGACCGCACCGGGCTGGAGCTGATCCGCACCCTGCAGCAGAAGATCGTCTCGTTGCAGCAGGACGACGCCGCCGAGCTCGGCCACCCGGAAGCGGCGATGAAGGTGTTCGCCGAGACCACCGTCACCAGCCTGCTGGTCCGCGAGGGCCGGGTGGCCGGGGCGTTCGGCTACCAGCGCTCCACCGGCGAGTTCGTGGCCTTCTCCGCGGCGGCGGTGATCATCGCCAGCGGCGGGATCGGAAAGACCTTCAAGGTCACCAGCAACTCCTGGGAGTGCACCGGCGACGGGATGGCGCTGGCGCTGCGGGCCGGCGCCAAGCTGATCAACATGGAGTTCATCCAGTTCCACCCGACCGGCATGGTCTGGCCGCCCTCGGTGAAGGGCATCCTGGTCACCGAGTCGGTGCGCGGCGACGGCGGGGTGCTGCGCAACTCCGAGGGCCGCCGGTTCATGTTCGACTACGTGCCCGACGTGTTCCG
>DASSTH010000298.1:0-2051 GCA_035708025.1 Nakamurella sp.
GGCGATCCGTTCGGTCAACGCGCTCAGCTCTGCATCCCAGGACACGACCAGATCGTAGGTGAGAGAATAGGTCACAGCATGACGATGGACCTACTACAGGCAGTTACGCAGCCGAACGCCAAGATCTGTGAATGTAGTACCTGTCCCGGGAGATGCTTGACACATCAGTCCCAGGACATGTTTGACAGGTGCCTTCGTCGGCCGATCTTTCGTGCGTCGTTTGCGGGTGGCGTGCGTCAGGAGGCCGGGATTGGCCCTGGTGGATTTGTCTGTTGTTGAGCAGCGTTATCAGGCGGTCTTGGCGGTCCTCGCGGGCGCGAGTGTGAGTGAGACCGCGGTCCGGATCGGGGTGTCGCGGCAGAGTTTGCATTCGTGGCTGCGCCGCTATCGGGAATCCGGTTTGTCCGGGTTGGTCGATCGTTCCCGTCGTCCGAAGTCGTCGCCGTCGCAGTTATCGGCGGAGGTGGAGGCGGTGTTGTGTGAGCTGCGGCGAGAGCATCCGCGGTGGGGTCCGGTCCGGCTGGTGCACGAGGCTGAGCGCCTGGGGGTGGATCCGGCGCCGTCACGGATGGCGGTCTATCGGGCGCTGGTGCGCCATGGCCTGGTCACCCCGCGCCAGCGACGCAAACGCCGGGAGGACTACCTGCGGTGGGAACGCCAGGCGCCGATGCAGCTGTGGCAGATGGACATCGTCGGAGGGGTGTTCCTGGCCGACGGCACCGAGGCGAAGGTCATCACCGGGGTCGATGACCATTCCCGCTACTGCGTGATCGCTTCTGTGGTGGCTCGTCCGACCGGGCGGGCGGTGTGCCTGGCCTTCGCGGCGGCGCTGCAGACGTTCGGGGTGCCGGAAGAGGTGCTCACCGACAATGGCAAGCAGTTCACCGACCGGTTCGGCAAGGGCGGTGAGGTGCTGTTCGACCGCATCTGCCGCGACAACGGGATCACCCACCGGCTGACCCAGCCGCGTTCTCCGACCACCACAGGGAAGGTGGAGCGGTTCCACCAGAGCCTGCGCCGGGAGCTGCTGGATGATGCGGTGCCGTTTGAGGACCTGCGGGAGGCGCAGGCCGCGGTGGACGCCTGGGTGGCCGACTACAACACCATCCGCCCGCATCAGGCGCTGGGCATGGCGTGCCCCGTCGAGCGGTTCACGCCGAAGACCGATCCCGGCGAGGAGGTGTTGCCGCTGCGGCTGCCGGGTGCGCTCAAGGCGATCGGCGAGCAGGGCAGCGCCCAGCCGCAGCCGTCCTCGACGTCGGGTCTCGGCCTGGCGGCCCATGCGGCCAAGGTCGCAGAACCGGTCGTTGCATCAAAGCCGGTCGTTGAGGTGGAGCCGGCAAGGGTGTGGTCGGGCGGGCCGGTGGAGATCGACCGTATCGTCCCGGCCAGCGGGAACATGACGGTGGCGGGCCGGCAGTTCTGGCTCGGTCCGGACCGGGCCGGGGTGCGCGTGACGTTCTGGGCCGACACCGACGTCATCCACCTGCTGGTGGCCGGGGTCCGGCTCAAGAGCTTCCGCTCGCACCTGTCGAACGCCGACCTGGCCAAACTCGCCGCAGGCGGCGGACGAGTGGCGGGTGCCTCGCCGTTGCCGCCCGCCGAGGCGGGGACTGCGGTGGAGGTCGACCGGACGGTCAGCCGCTCCGGCACGGTCAGCCTGGCCGGACGCGTCGTGCTGGCTGCCGAGATCCTCAATGGCCGCCGGGTCACCGTCCGGATCGAGGAACACACCCTGATGTTCTTCGACCCCGACACGCGGGAGTTGCTGCGCACCCGTCCCAACCCGATCAGCTGGGACCGGGTGCGGCACCTGCGAGACGCACGGCCGGCCGGTCCGCCGCCCCGGCCCTCGATCGAGCCGATCACCGTGCAGCGGGTCGCCAGCAACAGCGGCGTCATCATGGTCGCCGGGCAGAAGGTCGCCCTCGGCCGGATCCACGCCCGCGCGATCGTGACCGTGCATGTCAGCGACACCACGCTGACCATCGAACTGCCCGACGACACCCGCGTGGTCCGCCGCACCACCACCCAGCCCGTCCGCAGTATCA
>DASSTH010000299.1:0-2476 GCA_035708025.1 Nakamurella sp.
TGGTCGTGGTGCCGCTGGTGCTCGTGGTGGTCTTCCTCGTGCTCATCCCGCTGCTGCGCTCCCTGGTGGCCCCTCTGCTGCTGATGGCCGTGAACGTCCTGTCCTTCGCCGCGGCGCTGGGCGTGGGAACGCTGCTGTTCGACCACGTGCTCGGCCTGCCCGGGGCGGACCCGGTGGTGCCGCTGTTCGCGTTCGTGTTCCTGGTGGCGCTGGGCATCGACTACAACATCTTCCTGATGACCAGGGTTCGTGAGGAGACGCTCCGGCACGGCACTCGGCGCGGCACGGTCTTCGCGTTGGCGCTCACCGGCGGGGTGATCACGTCGGCGGGAGTCGTTCTGGCGGCGACGTTCTCGGCGCTGGCCGTGCTGCCACTGCTGTTCCTCGCGCAGATCGCCTTCCTGGTCGCGTTCGGGGTGCTGCTGGACACCCTGGTAGTCCGCTCGCTGCTGGTCCCGGCGCTGACCATCGAGATCGGCCGGTGGATCTGGTGGCCGTCCCGGCTCGCCAAGGGAAAGCACGAGCGCAGTGAAGTTGCCGACGACCGGTCCGAGGATCCCACCGTCAAGGTGGAGGCGTAACCACACACCGCGGCCTACCCCTCGTCGGAGCAGAAGGCACAGGATCGCCGGCAACCTGAGGGCTCTGTGACTGCGGCGCTCGCGCAGTAGGAGTCGGCTCGTCGGAGCCGGACGGGTCGCGGAAACTTGGCTAGCCGATGGGCCGATGTCCGTCCCGAGACCTGTTGTGTACTAGCGGTTCTGGTGTCACTGCCGGTCGATGGTGGTGAGGAGGTCGGGTAGGTGGAAGTGGGTGTTGCGGCGGGGTGTTTGGGCGGGATCGATGTGGGCGGGCGGGATGATCCACGGCCGGCCACCGTCCGGGTCCTGCTCCACCCGCCAGTGGCCCTGATGGATCAGCACGTGATGCCGCCGGCACAGCAACACCCCGTTGGAGATGTCGGTGACGCCGCCCTGCGACCACCAGATGATGTGGTGCGCCTCGCACCACGCCGGCGGAATGTCACAGCCCAGGAACGCGCAGCCCTTGTCCCGGGTGGTCAACGCCCGCCGCTGCTCCGCGGTGAACAACCGCACCCCGCGGCCCTGGTCCAGCACCACCGAATCGGCGCCCAGCACCTGCGGGATGAGCACCCCATCGCAGGCCAGCATGCGGGCCATCGCCACACTCTGGATGCCGTCGTAGTCCGACCACGCCGACCCCGAACCCGCACGGCTGGCACCGCGGCTCGCGGGACCGGAGCCGGACCAGCCGCCCGACGGTTCCCATCCCTGGCGCCGAACCCAGTCGGCGACACGGTCCGGGTCCCAGGCCTGCCGGTCGGTCCGGTCGTCCTGCCCGGCGGCGTCCCGCCCAGCCCGGCACCGGCGCACACCGTCGATCAGGTCCTGCAGGTTGATGGTCACCACCACCTGCGGCCGCACCCCGCCGTCCCGCGGCCCGGCCCCCGCCGACAGGTGCCGCGACAAGATCTCCCCCAACGCCTGCTCATTACGCAGCGGCGCCGGCCGCGGATCCGGGGTGTGCTCATCGATCGGCCTCGGAGCGGCCAACGCCGCGATCGCCACCCGCAACTGCTCGGCGGTCAACGGCGACAACAACCCACGCACCGGCGTCAACCCGTCCCGCCGCTTGCCGCCGATGTGCAACTCCGCCCGGTCCTGCGGATCCTTGCCGGACAACTCACCGTCCGGGTCCAACAGGTTATTGATCTGCTCCGCGACCTGCCGCAACCCGTTCTCATCACGCAGGCCGGCCTGCTCGATCAACGTGCCCAGACACAACCGCCGGGTCTCCTGGTCCACCGCCTGCGGGATCCCGGCCAGACAGCCGGTGATCACCTTCGCATGCCCCGCCGACACCGCGCCGGCATCGACCGCCGCCAGCAACTCCGGCGCGGCCGGGCCGATCACACTCCCGGTCGGCGTCTCACAGGGCAACGCCGCCGTCGCGGCCGCCACCCGGGCGCGGGCATCGGACATGGTGATGTGCAGCGTCTGGTGCAGCAGGTGCGCCGCCGAACGGGCATCCAGCATGTCCGCCACACCCCGCTCGTAAAGCTCCCCGGCCAGCCGCACCTGCACCCCGAACCCGCCCCGCAGCGTCGACTCCACCTCCCGGGTGACCTCCAGCAACTCGGCCTGGGAGAGCGTCCACCACGGCACGTCCCGCAACTCCGCCAGGACCCGCCTGACCGCGGACAACCCGCCGCGCACGGTCGACGCGGCCCCGCCCCCGCCCTCCGCGCCCGTGACACCGCCGGCCACCACAGCCGCCGCACCACCCGGCAGGGGTCCACCACCGCGGGGCCCGGCACCGCTGTTACGGTCCCCACCCGGCCGAAGGCCGCGGCTGCGCGACGCGTCGCCCTTGGTACGGTCCGGCAGACCGGCGCAACGCGCGGCGTCGACGGCGCTGTACGCCGCACCGTCACCGCCCCCACGCATCCCCCGAC
>DASSTH010000300.1:0-3304 GCA_035708025.1 Nakamurella sp.
CGTCCTCCATGGTGGCGTCGCCGGCGGTGACGGTGACGACGTTGCGTTCCACCGCACCGGCGTCGCAGTTGTCGCCCTGCGGCCGCGGCATGCCGCGCTGGTCCAGCACCCCGGTGTCGCACAGCACGGTCGCGTCCGGCCCGTCGGCCAGCAGCGTGGCCTGCTGCAGCGCGGCCCGGGACCCGGCGGACAGCGTCGGCCCGGTGGGGCCGGTGACGCCCGGCTCCCCGACCGCGGTGCCGGTCGGGATGAGGTTGAGCGCCGGGCTGCCGGATGCCGGCAGCATGGTGGCGGTCGGGCCCCGGTTGTCCTGCAAGGGGCCCAGTTGCGGGTCGGTGTCGATCAGGCTGGTGCCGTCGGCGGCCATGCTGCAGGTGTCGTCGGACACCACGTTGTAGCCGCCGTCGAGCATGCCAGGACCGTCGACCAACGCGTCCTGGTTGCAGTCCGGCACATCCGCCGGGCCGCTGACGATGCTGCCGGCCAGCAGCACGGACGCCTGCGGTCCGGTGGCGATCTGTCCGGTGGGCGCACCCTGCACATCCAGCGGGTCGATGCCGTTGCCGGCGATGGTGGATCCGGTGATCAGGGCGGCGCCCGGCGGTAGGTCGTCCGCCAGGGCGGCCGGCACGTCGGCCAGGCGCGACTCGAGGGTGTCGCCGATGCTCTTCGTGCCGGCGGCGGCCGCCGCCTGGGCCACCGGGCCGACCAGCGCCGCGACGCCCTGGGACAGGCCTGCCTGGGATTCTCCGTCGGAGTACGGGAACCCGCTCGCCACGCCGAGGGTGGTGTTGCCGGCAATGGTGCTGCGGGTGATCACGCCGGTGGCGCCGAGCAGCAGCGCGCCCCAGTCGTTGCCGGAGATGGTGGTGCCGGACACCTCGACCTGGGTGGGCAGTTGCTGCTCCGAACCCAAGAAGAAGTTGATCGCCGCGATGCCGGCTCCCAAGAAGGACGACGACTCCGTCGGCGGCACGATGTTGTCCCGCACCGTGCTGTCGGTCAGGGTCAGCGTGCCACCCGCGATCATTGCACCGACGGCATTGCCGTCGATGGTCACGGCGGTGGCGGTGATGGTGCCGCCGATACCCATCAGACCGCCACCACAACCGAGCAGGTCGCAGGCATGCGAGCCGTCCACGGAGTTCCCCGTGATCCGGGTACCTGTCAGCTCGAGTGCGGCCCCGTTGTCGGCGGTCCCGCCGAGGACCGCGGCCAGGTTCAGCACGGCGGCGCCCTCGGCGCGGTTGCCCGCGATGACGCCGTCGGTGACCGCTGCGTGTCCGAACAGGACCATCAGCCCGATGCCGTTGTCCGACAGCGTGCTGTTGGTGATGTCGGCGTCGCCGTTGCCCACCAGCACGCCCACACCTGAATCGTCCGACTCCGGATCACCCGTGTGGGTCACCGAGGAGTCGATGACGTGGGCGGTGCTCGGCACGGCTTCCTCACCGGTGTCGTCCATGCCGAGGGCGATCCCATACAGCTGGTTGCCCGACACCTCGGTCTCCTGCACGGTGACGGTGCTTGCTTCGACGACATCCACGCCGGCCGTGGCGTTGTCGTTCACCTTGCTCCCGCCGGACACGGTCAGCGTGCTGGCACCGCCCACCGTGGCACCCGTGTCGTTCCCGTTCAGGAGCATGTCCCGCATGGTCACGGTGGAGCCGCCGTTCACCAGTACCCCGGCCCCGGCGTTGTTCCGGGAGATGCTGTCGGCGAAGTCGGCGGTGCTGCCCCCCGACACCCAGATGCCCGGGCCGGCGGTGTTGTCCTGCATCTCCAGCAGGGACACCGTGACGTCCACCGTGGCGGTATCACCGATCACCAGAGCCCCGTCCGGGGCCCCGCCGGGCGGGGTGATGATCGATCCGTTCGGCGAGCCGACCAGGGTCACCGACTTGTCGACCGTCACCGCCTCGGCGTACGTGCCCTTGGCGATCTGGATGGTGTCGCCGTCCGCCGACTTGCCCACCGCGGCGCCGATGCTGGCGCAGGCGGTGTCGGCGGTGGCGCAGTCGTTGCCGTCGTCACCGGTGCCGGCGTCCACGTACCAGGTACTCGGCGCCGCCACCGCCGGTGCCGCCAGGCCGATCAGCGCCAGCGCGCTGACGGTTCCGACCGCCAGGGCCCCCGACATGATCCGGCGCACCGTCCCGGAGCCGCGCCCGCTCCGTACCCTGCCAGGCTTCAGCATCGTCCGCCCCCCACTGTTACGCATCATGTGCCCCCGTCACTGACAGTGACGTAGGGCAGCACGTTACCTTGCGTAACGGACTTTCGCGACGGTGGGGGCCAACATTCTCCGATGCCCTCCCGGGCGTGCCGCATCCTGCGGCAGGGTTACCCGGCGAGACGCAGGGGATCGACCGTCGGCGCTTCACCCCCACCAGATGGCGAACTCGTGGCTGCCCGCCGGCGCCGGTGTGCCGTCGGCGAGTTCGGCGGCGGGAAGTGGGCCAAGGGATGCGTCCGGATGCAGGTCCGCCGCCAGCGCGTCGATCTCCGCGGCGCTCAGGGTGGCCACCAGGTGCAGGCTGCCGGCCAGCGGCCACTCCCCCGCCGGGTAGCGGCCGGGTTCCAGCGGCTCCACCTGAACCAGCAGCTCGGAGACCGCCGGATGGGCGCGGATGCGGTGCAGCACCGAGCGGAACGTCTGCAATGGCACGGCTCCCCGCAAGCTCGGGGCGATGCTGCGCGGATCCCCGTTGCCGGCGAAGAACTCTTCCAGACTGGCCAAGGTCGGCGCAGTGGCACCGCCGCGCCCCTTGATGCTGGCGACGAAACCATCGCGCGCCGCGCGGTCGGTCGCGGAGGTGTCCCAGCCCGGCGCGGGACGGTACGGGACTTCGATGTCCGGCCCGGGCCCGGGCGGCTGACCCGCATCGGCCGGGTGCGGCGGCGGGGCCGTGTTCAGGAAGTGCGCGCCCAGCGGGTCCAGCGGCCGGAACGGCGCGCGCGCCGGGTCGTCGATCGCGGCCGGGTCCGCCGGACTCGCCGGCGTGCGGCCCTCCGCGGGAGGGACGTGCGCGCCGCTGGACGGATACGCCGGCCAGGACCGGCCGGCAATGCCGCCTCCGAGTGCGGATACCTGCCCTGGCGGCCGCGGCCCGGCGGACAGCCGGTACCAGGCCACCGACATCAACAGGACGGTCCCCACCACCAGCAGGATCGCCCCACCGGCCGGCGCCAGGTCGCCGACCAGGGCCGCGCCCAGGGTGAGCATCAGCGCCGGCAACAGGGCCAGCAGCAGGGCGAGCCAGCTGCGTAGCGCCCAGCCGGTGCCCAGCCACAGCAGCACCAG
>DASSTH010000301.1:0-2755 GCA_035708025.1 Nakamurella sp.
GTCAGGCCCGCCGAAGCGATGGCCGGGGTGGTGAAGGTGACGCGGGGCAGGTGCCGGTAGTCCAGGGTGCGCCCGGCGCCGTCCAGGGCGTTGTCGGCCACCAGCGCGCCGTGCGCCCCGGCCACGTACACGAACTGCGGGTGGCCGGTGACGTCCCCGGCGGCCCAGATCCGCGGGTGGTGGGTGCGCAGCCGCTCGTCCACGACGATCTCGCCGCGCTCGCCGGTCTTCACCCCCACCGCCTCAACGCCGAGGCCGCCGGTGACCGGGCGGCGGCCGGTCGCGACGAGCAGCTGCTCGGCCCGCAGGTCGGCGACCTCACCCCCACCGGCGGCGCCGGCGGTGGGGGTGAGGGTGTAGCCGCCGGGGTCGCGGCTCACCGCGGTGATCGTGGCGCCGGTGCGCACGGTGATGCCCTCGCCGGTGAAGACGTCCTCGATCACCGCTGAGACCTCCGGCTCCTCGAACGGGGCGAGCCGGTCCAGGGCCTCCACAACGGTGACCTTGGTGCCCAGGCGGGCGAACAGTTGGGCCTGCTCCAGGCCGACGGCGTTTCCGCCGACCACGACCATCGACTCCGGTAGCCGGTCCAGCTCCATCGCCGTGGTCGAGGTCAGGTACCCCGCCCGCTCCAGTCCCGGGATCGGCGGCGCCCACGGCGCCGAGCCGGTGGCGATCACGTAGTGCGCCGCCTCGATCACCCGGACCCCGCCGCCGTCCCCGCCTGTTTCCCGGCCCGAGTCGTGGCCGCCGTCGCCGGTGACGTGCAGGACCGGACCGTGGGCGAAGCGGGCGGTGCCGGGCACGATCTCCCAGCCGTACTCGGCCGCCAGCCCGGTGTACTTATCGGCCCGCATGTCCTGCACCAGCGCCGCCTTCCCACCGATCAAGGCGGGCACGTCGACCGGCCCGGCGCTGGTGGCGATGCCGGGGAACGGCTGGGCGAGCGCCACCTGGCGGGCCTCGGCGGCGGCCAGCAGCGCCTTGGACGGCACACAGCCGGTGTTGACGCAGGTGCCGCCGACGGTGCCCCGCTCGACCATCACCACGCTGGCGCCCTTGGTACGCGCCGCGATCGCGGCGGCGAACGCCGCCCCGCCCGACCCGATGACCGCCAGGTCGTAGCCGTCGTGCGCCGTGCTGCTCATGGCCACCTCCGCATCAGGGGATCCCGGTACGCGACCGGGACTTCTATTCGCTATGCCGGATAGCAGTAGACTTCATGGTATTCGGCTAAGCGGATAAGTAATGCTGGAGGGGGTCCTCCCGTGACATCCACGCCCACACCGTCCGGCGTACCGCCCACGGCAACCGGGTCGGCCGCGACAACCGGGTCGGCCGGGGCTGCCGGGGCGGCAGTGTCGCCGGAGTGCTCGCACACCGACACCGTCGCCCGGTTCTTCCGCGCACTGTCGGACCCGACCCGGCTGCGGTTGCTGGAGTTCATCCTGGCCGGCGAACGCACCGCCGCCGAATGCGTGGCGCACGCCGGCATCACCCAGCCGCGAGTATCGGTGCACCTGTCCTGCCTGACCGACTGCGGCTACGTCACCGCCCGCCGCGACGGCAGGAAACTGCGCTACACGGTCGGCGACCCGCGCGTGGCCGACCTGGTCGTGCTGGCCCGCTCCCTGGCCGCCGACAACGCCACCGCCCTGACCTGCTGCACCCACATCCCCACCTCCGGGGCCAACAAGCCGGGCTGACACGCAAGGAGCACCCCGCCATGCCCACCACCCACCGGCCCCCGCGCAACCACTCCGAACCCTCCGGGGCGGCCCTGACCGCCGCCGGGATCGGCGCCGCCCTGCTGATGATCGCCTGCTGCGCCGGACCCGCCCTGATCGCCGCCGGCGCCCTCGGCGCGATCGGCGGCTTCCTCGGCAACCCCTGGATCACCGCCGCAGCAGCACTCGTCCTGGTATCCGCCCTCACGGTCGCCGTGACCACCGTCGTTCGCCCGCCGCAGGCGGCACGATGCCTGCTGCCCACCCACCCGAACTGGTCGCCGACCAGCCGCCCGGCGTCGGTGAGATAACCAGATCACCGGGGACAGAGCCTCCACACAGCGCTCCCACCGCTCCCGCAGCGAAGGCGCCACCCCCGGCACCCGCAAGCCGTCCTCAGCAACCGCAGCCATGTCGGCCCACCCCGTCGCCGAGGAACGAGCTGAAACAGCGCCGCCGCCAACCAGCCCCGAACCGCCGACGAAGACCCCGGACGCATCGGAGCGAAAAGTCACGCCAGCGTCAAGCCGGACGACGGCCTACCGCGACTTTTCGTTCCGATGCTGGAAGCAGTCGCTATTTCAGCAAGTGAAGTCTCCGACTACTTCACACATCGCGCCGGCCGCACTAGAACTGCTGGCCTGGCCGCCACCAGGGCGATCGTCAGAAGAGCGGCCAGCGTAGCGCGTATCCATCAGCTACCGAGGACCCTCTTCTCACCTGCGCATTTGCCAGGCGATTACTTCTGATGAAAGATCCTTTCGTTTGATGTAAGTGGCGGAAGGTGGCGGAGAGTGAGTCGTGACGGGGCGGTGCCGGGTGCGGTGAGTCTGCATCTGGTCGGTGGGACGGTGTTGCTGCGGCCCGAGGAACAGGTCGCCGAGGCGATGCTGGACGGATGGCGTAATCAGCAACTCGCCCGCAACCTGGCCTTCTCCACGATCGAGGGCCGAGAGAACGTGGTAAAGGCGTTCGCCCGGCACGCCGACTCCACTCCGTGGAACTGGACGCCGCAGATGGTGGACGAG
>DASSTH010000302.1:0-9493 GCA_035708025.1 Nakamurella sp.
GCCTGCTCGTCCGTCACCGCAGTGGCGGCGTCCAGCCCGGCCCGGATCACCGGCCAGGCCGCGGTGGACACGGTGCCGGCGTTCAGCCCAGCCATCACGGTGACGTAACCCGCGGTGTCCACGGACACCGGGTGGCCTGCCCGCGCACTGGCCAGCACGCACGCCGCACCGTCCGGTTCCACGCTGAGGATGGCCGGGGCGCTGGGCCGGCCCGGTGCGTGGTAGTGCCGGATGGCCGCGGCCAGCAGCGAGCCGACCCCGGACGGCACGACCACCAGATCGGGTTCGCGGCCCCGTGGATCGTCATCGACCTCCTGGAACAGCGTGTCGTACCCTTCGACGATCCAGGCCGGCACCTGCTCGTACCCCGGCCATGCGGTGTCCTGGACCAGCACGAAGCCGCCGTCCGCGTCGGCCAAGGCAGCCGCCTCGGTGACGGCGTCGTCGTAGCTGCCGCGGATCGGCTGCACCCGAACCCCCTCGTCACCGATCGCCCGCACGGTCGGCGCCGCCAGGGACGAGGGCACCAGCACCAGGCACGGCAGGCCGAGCCAGCGAGCCATCCTGGCGACCGCGCGACCGTGATTGCCCGCGGTCGCGGTGAGCAGGGTGACGTCCCCGAGCGCCGCCAGATGCTCGCGGAGGTCGTCCAGGGTCCCGGCGGCCGCTGGAGCATCCGGAAGCCGCGCACGCAGGGCCTGGAACACACCCCACGACGCCCCGAGAACCTTGAACGCCGGCAACCCCAACCGGCGGGACTCGTCCTTGACCATCACGGCACCCACGCCGAACTCCCGGGCCAGCCCGTCCACCGAGTGCAACGGTGTCGGCCGGTAGCCGGGAAGGCCGGCATGGAAGTCACGCGGGCTGGACACCGCCTCGCCGGGCCAGGAGCGGCGCGACTCGCCCAGCCACAGCCGGCCGTCGGCCACCGCGCCGGTGGCCGGCACCGGGTCACTCGCCAAGGCGCGTGCGCTTCCGCGGCAAGATCACCTACCCATGGTCCCGTCCAGGAACGGGGCTCGTCAAGGACCGCATGATGGGCCGGACCAACGCAACGATCACCGGCGCCCGCGCAGCGACGTTGGTCCGCGAGCGCCGGTGACCGCCGGCTCACTGCCTCAAAGACCGCCCGGATCAGTGGAAACGGCCCGGGAACTGGCCGATGATCCCGGCGGACAGCATGTCCGCCATGGCCAGGATGTGCGCGTGCACGGCCTCGTACTCCGTCACGCTCCCTTCGTAGTTGCCCTGCAGCTCGTCGGCCGCCTCGGTCAGCGTCTGGTCCAGGTGCAGCTTCATGTCGACGCGCATCACGTCGTCCGGCCAGAACCGCGGGTTGGCCGCCGCCAGGAAGTCGGCGATCTGGTTCGCGTTGTCGTACCACCGGGCGTTCGCGTCGTTGAAGGCGTCGGTGTCGCCGTCCTTGGCCGCCTGCATCACCTCGACGGCGATGGTGATGTGGTCGTGCAGCAGGGCGGTCAGCTGGTCGCCGGCCGCGTCGCCGTAGAACGGCTTGATCGCGTCACCGATGTCCACCTGGTTCTGCAGCAGCCGGGCCGCGGTGGTGTCGAAACCCTCCGTTCCGGCGGCGAAGGTGACGATGGCCAGCCGGGTCCAGGTGACGTGGTCCTCCCACAGCTTGCGCATCTGGTCGTGGAACGCCAGCTCGGCGGCGGTGCGCGGGGCCGGCATGGCGTGGCCCTCGCCGTGCGACGCGGCAGCGGCGGCCGCGCTGCCGTGCTCGTGATGACCCGGGTCGGCGAACGCCTGCGGCACCAGCGCGGTGAGCAGGGCGAGCGCGGCGACCACCAGCAGGCTGAGCCTGCGGACCGGGGTGCCGGTGCGAGTGCGGAACAGGTTCATGGGCGGGCCTTTCGGTGACGGGTGGGCAGGGACAACAAAGCGGCGAAGGCGCCGACCACCTCGACGGCGGAGATCGTCACGCCGAGGGGATCGACCTCCTCCGGATCCGTGATGAGCCAAGGGATCCCGGAGGTGCGGGAGAGCAGGTAGGCCAGGGCGGTGCCGGCCAGCAGCACTGCGACGGCGACCGGCACCGGCCAGCGATGCCGGGGCGGCCGGATGGCCAGGGCCGCCACGGCCAGCAGCACCGTGGAGACCACGAACGCGATGCCGAGCGCGGCCGATTCGCCGAAGTGGTCCGGCACCAACGCGGCGTGCACCCCGGCTCCCGCGGCACACGTCACCGCAGCCAGGTTCTGCAACCGGACGCGGCGCCGGTCGGCCGGGATTGCCGTCACCGATGCCCGTCCCGGCCGGGCGCCGGCGTCACCACCCGGAGCCGACGATGCGGTGCGGCGGATTGCGATGGAGAGGTCCATGCGATGTTGGCGTCGACCGAACCGGACGTCTTACCGGGACGTTTTTGGGGCAGGGCACGTCAGCAGGGCGGTAAGACGCGGCCCGGACAGCGACGCCAACGGAGTATGACGATCCATCGGGTCAGCGGGCCGTGCCTGGCGAACGGGCCACCGGCGGACGTCGTCGACTGGCGGCGATGCCTGTTGCTGGGCGCTGGGTTCGACCACGAGCTGGCGTCCCGGCTGGCCGTCACCCGGGAGGTCGATGTGCACGCACTGCTCGAACTGGTGGACCGGGGCTGTCCGCCCCCGCTGGCCGCGCGGATCCTCTCCCCGGACAGCGCGCCGTGAGCGTGGTCAGCCGGGGCGGCCGGATTCCCGGCCTGGTGGCCACCGCACATCAGCCGTTCGACTGGGTCGACGCGCTCAGCCGCCCGGGTCCCGGGCATGCCGACGCGGTGCGCCGGCTGCACGATCTGTTGCTGAAGGCCGCCCGGCACCAGGTGTGGCGGATGCGCTCGATGCTCGCCGCGGCCGGTCCGCGGGAGATGGACGAACTCGCGCAGCAGGCCGCCGACGAGGCGGTGGTCGCCGTGCTGGCCAAGCTGGACACCTTCGCCGGCCGGAGCCGGTTCACCACCTGGGCCTACAAGTTCGCCATCCTGCAGGCCGCGGTGGAGGTGCGCCGGTCGGCCTGGCGGCACCGGGAGGTCTGCCTGGCGGAACTACCGGCAGCGACCGACCAGCGGCCGTCCCCGGTACAGCAGGCGGAGGCCGGTGAGCTGGCCGCCGCGGTGAGCGCGGCGCTGGACACGGCACTGACCGTGCACCAGCGCCGCATCGCCGTCGCCCTGCTGATCGACGAAATCCCGGTCGACGTGCTCGCCGACCGGCTCGGCACCACCCGGGGAGCGCTGTACAAGACACTGCACGAGGCCCGGAACCGGATACGACAGCAGCTGGTCGCATCGGGTCACCTGACCGTGCGAACGACCGAGGGGGTTCAGCGGTGAACGCGCACGAACGGCCGATCTCGTCGGCGAATGCCGGCAGATTCGTGGTCGATACCGAGCCCTACCTGTCGTGCGAGGACTGCTTCGACCTGATGGACCAGTTCGTGGAGACGGTGCTGGCCGAGTCCTTGCCTGCTGGATCGAGGCAGCCTATGGACGTCGTCACACTCGGTTCCCTGCGCGCGCACCTGGCCGGCTGCCCGGCCTGCGCCGAGGAGACCGCCGCGCTGGTGGAACTGGTCGCGGCGGACTGCGGCGCAGACGCCGCGCCGGTGCTGCGCACACTGCACGTCTGATCGACGCCCGGACGGGCCGAACGGTTCGAACCCCGGTCAACAGAATCCGGGAGAGGCAGCACACAGGACAGATCCGCCGCCGCACCGAGTCGAACTCGCCGCCGCTTCGTCGTGTAGGGAATGGGCGACACCCGACTCGACCGCGGCGAGGAGTTGACGCGCGAGCTCTACCAGGAGCACGGAGACGCGCTGCTCTCCTATGTGCTGCGCCTGATGCACGGCGCCCGGGAGCCCGCCGAGGACATCGTGCAGGAGACGCTGCTGCGCGCCTGGAACCACCGTGACCAACTACCGCCCCAGGCCCGCCGGCCGTGGCTGTTCACCACCGCGCGGCACCTGGTCATCGACGCCTACCGGGCCCGGCGGGCGCGTCCTGCCGAACAACCGCTCGAGCTGGTCGACCCCGCCGTCGGTGACGAGGGCATCGAGGCCGCACTGGATTCGGTGGTGCTGACCGCCGCACTGCAGGCGTTGAGCCCGGAACACCGATCCGTCCTGTTCGACTGCTACTACCGGGGCCGCACCGCCGCCCAGATCGCTGCCGCCCGCGGACTCCCGCCGGGCACCGTCCGATCCCGGATCCACTACGCGCTGCGGGCGCTGCGGCTTGCGCTGCAGGAGCGGGGGGTGAGCTCGACATGACCTGTGACATGGACGACTTCCTGGGTGCCTATGTGCTGGACGCTCTGGAGCCGGCCGAACTCGATGCGATCCGCACCCACCTGGCCGATTGCGACGCGTGCCTGGAGGAGGTCAGCAGCCTGTCGGCCACCGCGTCGTTGCTGACCCTGTTGACCGCCGAGGATGCGGCCCGCTTGGAGACGGGGGAGCGGCCCGAGGCCCACCCGGCGCGGCAGCCGGTCCGCCCGCGTCGCGTCGCACTGACGATCGCCGCCGCCGCAGTCATCGCCCTCGGGACCGCCGGCGGGATGCATGCCATCGGCATCGGGCCCGCCGGGCCCGCCCCCAGCGTCGTGCAGACCACCGATCCCGCCACCCAGGTGCGGGCGGCGGTGGTGGTCACCCCGCACGACGATGGCGCCGACCTGCGGCTCAGCCTGTCCGGCGCCTACCCGAGCGGGCGCTGCTCGCTGATCGCCCACGCTGCCGACGGCCACACCGAGATCGCCGCCACCTGGGTGGCCGACGCCTCGGGCGCCGCCGAGGTGGATGCCACCACCGCCATCCCGGCCCGGCAGCTGGCCTCGCTCGACGTGGTGACCGACGCCGGCTTCCGCCTGGTCCAGATCACCATGCCGCACGCCCATCCCTGACCACGACGACGCACGCCCACCCTGACCACCAACCGGTCAACACACCTTGGAGGAATCCATGACCACCAACGAATCTCGTCGCAACCGGCCCTGGCTGCGGTCGGTGTTCGCCGGGGCCGCGCTCTCCGGAGCGCTGATCCTGGCCGGCTGCGGCGCCACCACCAGCGCGCCACCCGCCGCGGCGCCGGGCAGCGCAGCATCGTCGGGCGCCGCCGCATCGTCCGGCGACATCGTCACCGTTCGGGACGCATCCGGGCACTCCGGCGTGCTGGCGACCGCGGACGGCCGCACGCTGTACTTCAGCGACCAGGAGGACGGGATGGTGCTGTGCAAGAGCAGCGCCTGCCTGGCCATCTGGACCCCGTTGACCGTCGACTCCGGGAAGGCCCCCACCGGCACCGGAAAGCTGGCCGGCAAGCTCAGCACCATGAAGCGGCCGGACGGCAGCATGCAGGTCGCCTTCGACGACAAGCCGCTGTACACCTTCTCCTTCGACCACGGAGCCGGCGAGGTCGGCGGCGACGGACAGCAGGACTCCTTCGACGGCACCGACTTCACCTGGCGGGTGGCAACCGTCGCCGGCTCGGCCGCTCCGGCATCCACCGCCATGCCGTCCACCCCGGCGCAGTCCGGATACGGCGGCTACAACTACTGACGCGCCGGCCGGCCGGTGCCGCCGACGTCCGGGTCACCCTCGGGCAACACCGTCGGCACCGGCGCGGCGGGCGAGCTTGCGAGGACAACATGTTGGACACCGCGCGATCCCGGGTGCGCGCCCGGCCACTGCCCTGGCTGCTGCGCGTGATCACGGCCGCGGCGCTGGGGGTGGACGCCTTCGTGCACGCGGACCTCGTCACCCGCTACGACCCCAATCAGGGCACCGCGGTGATCAGCCAGGGCGGCCTGTTCCGGATCGAGGCCGGAGTGTCGGCGCTGGTGGCGCTCGCCCTCATCGTCAGCGGCCGCCGGGTGATCTGGGCGCTCGCCGTGCTGGTCGCGGCCTCGGCCCTCGGCGGGATCCTGCTGTACCGCTACGCCGACCCCGGCGCGATCGGGCCGCTGCCGGACATGTACGAACCGATCTGGTTCCCGGAGAAGACCCTCACCGCCGTCGCCGAGGCCGTCGCCACCGTCACTGCGGTTCTCGGTCTCCTCGTCACCCCTCGTTCGGGAGCCGGCCGGTAGACAGCAAGTCCATCGCCACATCGCCGATCTTGCGCCGGGAGTTGCGGGCCGCCGAGCGTAGCCGGGTGAAGGCCTCGATGTGGTCGATCCGGTCACGAGCCATCAGGTAACCGACACCGCGTTCGATCGGCACCCGGTAGTCCAGCGCGTAGTTCAATTGGGCGGCGAGCGCGCCGGCCTGCTCGGCACTGACGATGGCGCCCAGTGTGGCGCCCACCACCTGACCGTAACGGGTGAGGTCGGTGCACTCGGCCGGATCCCACCGCTGCCTGGTGGACCGGTAGAGGTTGAGGCTGGCAACGCAGATGCCGGACAGGTGCACCGGCACCCCCAGCACCGCGGCCACGCCGCTGCCACGCATGATCGGTCCCAGCTTCGGCCACCGCGGATCGTTCGCCACATCGGTGCACACCGTGACCTCGTCACGCACGAAGGTGTCCACGCACGGTCCCTCGCCGGTGTCGATCTGCGCGGTCTCCAACAGCCGGCCCGGCCCGTCGCTGGACACCACGTACCGCAGCGTGCTGCGTTCATCGGTGATCATCAGACCGCTGCCCTGCACGCTGAACAACTGCAGGCAGGCTTCGATCACCCCGCGCAGCGATCCTTCCGAGGACCTTGCGGGCGGGGCGCTGGTGAGGTGGCGCAGGTTGGCGGCCAGCGCCGCCGGGTCGATGCTGGTCGTCATCCCGCGTCACCCACTTCGCCGTCGGAGGCTGTGACCGGGGACCTCCCATCGGCTCGCGCCCGGGCCGACGGATCGAGCAGAAGGGGCGGCGCGGAGCGGGCGATCAATGCCAGCAGGGTGCCCGTCACCTCCGCGAACGCCCCGATGGCGGCGACCTCACGGGGCGCCCAGTGGTGGGTCTGCGGGAGCGTCACACTGAGGGTGCCGACTACCTCCCCGCCCGACCTCACCGGGCTGCACACCACCGCACGCACACCATCGTCCGCCACCAGGTCCCACAGCTGCGCGTAGGAGGGGATCGCGGCCAGATCATCGACCACCACGGGCGCTGCGGTGCGCAGCGCGTCCACACCGGGTCCGACCCCGAGGTCCTCCTCCGCCCGCTCCAGCGAGTCCGCCCCCGGCCCGGTGCTGGCCACGGTGCGCAGCGCACCGGCGGCGTCCAGCAGCAGCAGCCCGACGCAGTCCACCTGCAGCACGTCTCGCGCCGCCGCCAGCGTCACGGCGAGCCGGGAGGTCAGCGGCTCCGCCGAGTCGATGGTGGTCAGCCCCGAGGTGAGCTCGTCGAGGCTCCGGGCCAACGCCGCCGTGTCAATCTCCATGGCGCTCGTCTACCCATCCGTGGGGCTTGTTGATGCCCAGCACGCGAGCCGCCTGGCCGGTGGACGACACCAAACACAGCCGGTCGTTCATGCCCAGCAGGTCGAGGAGCCGGGTCAGGCATTCCGGCGGCTCGATGATCAACAGCGCCCGGCCACCCTTTCGAGCCCATGCCGCGGCCTGCAGCAACACATCCAGACCGCGAAGCCCGACGAACACCTGGGGGCCGAGGTGAAGCAGGATCGACCGCGCGGAGCCCTCGGGGCCACACAGCGACAACAACTCCGAACGCGCAGCGGCCTCCGAATACGCATCCAGGCTGCACATCGCGCGGACCCGCACGACGCCACCGGGAGCGGCACGGCCGATCGGAACGAAGACGGGACCTGGGAAGGTCGACACACTCGACACGGGGCTCTCCCTGTTCGCGGGCAGCGTTGCGCCTGGAGAAGGCTCGGACGCTGGACCGCGGACACAGGGCGGCACATCGTGGTGAACGGTGTTCGCGGGACCGATCGCACCGGTCCCGACCTGGAAATTCTACCGGGCCGCGGCCGACCGGGAAAG
Source organism: Nakamurella sp. (assembly GCA_035708025.1). Lineage (GTDB taxonomy): Bacteria > Actinomycetota > Actinomycetes > Mycobacteriales > Nakamurellaceae > Nakamurella. Next base: position 7,948 of record DASSTH010000302.1, read on the forward strand.
CGCCGGCGCGGTACCCCAGCACCGGCCGTGCGCCTGCCCTGACGACCACCCGGCAGGTTCGTTCGCCGGGCGGCGATGCCCGGTAGCCTGGCTCTCGACGATGGACCGCGCCGGGCGCGCGGGACCGCCGAGAGATGAGGCGTGGCGTGGCCGATCCGCAGTGGGACCTGGAGCGACTGCCGGTCGCGACCCGGACCGCGATCGTGGCCGCGGTGTGCTGGTGCCGGCCAGCCCTCCCCGCTGCGCTGCCCCGCTGATCCCGCACGGCTTGCTGTCCGGCGGCCGGGAGCACCGGCCGCGAGGCTCGCCCCGAAACTCCCGCCACCGGCCGGCGCCGACGGGTCTCCGCCACACGGCCCTCGCGGCGCAGCGGGTTTCCGCCCCCGGCAGACCGGGTCCCCATCAATGCGAAGCCCACCCACCCTGGACAAGGAGTCCCCCCGATGGCACAGATCTACGACGACGTCACCGCCCTGGTCGGCCGCACCCCGCTGGTCCGGCTCAACCGCATCACCGACGGCGCCCCGGCGACCGTGCTCGCCAAGCTGGAGTTCTACAACCCCGCCAAATCTGTCAAGGACCGGATCGGTGTCTCCATCGTCAACGCCGCCGAGGCCGCCGGTGACCTGCCCCCCGGCGGCACGATCGTCGAGGCGACCAGCGGCAACACCGGCATCGCACTGGCCATGGTCGGCGCGGCCCGCGGCTATCGGGTGGTGCTGACCATGCCGGACTCCATGAGCAAGGAGCGCCGGGCGCTGCTGCGGGCGTTCGGCGCCGAACTGGTGCTGACCCCGGCGGCCGACGGGATGTCCGGCGCGGTCGCCAGGGCGGAGCAGATCGCGGCGGAGCGTCCCGGCGCGATCCTGGCCCGGCAGTTCGCCAACGAGGCCAATCCGCGGGTGCACCGGGAGACCACGGCGGAGGAGATCTGGGACGACACCGACGGCGCCGTCGACGCGGTGGTCTCCGGCATCGGCACCGGCGGAACCATCACCGGGGTCGGGCAGGTGCTCAAGTCCCGCAAGCCCTCGGTGAAGATGTTCGCGGTCGAGCCGGCCGAGTCGCCGATCCTCAACGGGGGCACACCCGGTCCGCACAAGATCCAGGGGCTGGGCGCGAACTTCGTCCCGGAGGTCCTGGACACCTCGATCTACGACGAGGTGCTGGACGTCAACGTCGACCAGGCGGTGACCTGGGCGCGCCGCGCCGCCACCGAGGAGGGCCTGCTGGTCGGCATCTCCTCCGGTGCGGCGCTCGCCGCCGCCATGCAGATCGCCCACCGGGACGAGTTCGCCGGCAAGACCATCGTGGTGATCATCCCGTCGTTCGGCGAGCGGTACCTGTCCACCGTGCTGTTCGAGGGCCTGGTGGACTGACATGGCCGCGCTGGTCAGCGTGCCCGACGAGGAGGCTCCGCCGGATTCCTCGTCACCGACGCCCGGTCGTCTCTCGTGGTGGCGCCTCGCCCTGGAGGACCTGCAGGCCGCCCGGTCCCGGGACCCGGCGGCCCGATCGCTGCTCGAGGTCGCATTGTGTTACTCCG